>ONFK01000080.1 GCA_900317065.1 uncultured Bacteroidales bacterium | reverse complement strand
CAGCAGATACAGTTAGGTCTGCCTGCAGCGAGGGCTTGGAAATCCGCTTGCGCACAACTGCCACCTGTTTGCCGTCGGGGGCGATCAGGGTATGCTCAAGGGTTAGGACCTTTTCCGGAGAGAAGATGGCCAGTCTGGTGTCGATATGAACGGAAGCAGTCTCTGCAGAGACCTCAGGAGTAGTGATATAGACTCCACTGCTGGCGAAGTGCTCTACGCTGATGTGGTTCTCCGGAACGAAAATGAGCGACACGTCTCGATAGATACCCCCGAAGAAGGTAAAATCGGCTGAAATGGGCGGGATAGCCTCGCTGTGGGAATTGTCCACCCTTATGCGGAAGGAATTGCGGCCGTTGCGGACGAGGTCGGTAAGATCGAAGACGAATGCCGTATAACCGCCTTTATGGTTGCCGGCGTGTTCGCCGTTCACATAAAGATCTACCTCCTGGTTCGCACCCTCGAAACGGACATATACTCTCTTGCCGGAAAGGTCGTCGTTGATAATGACGTCTTTTTCGTACCATGCAGCCCCACGCCAGTAACCAGAAGCCTCATCCCTACTATCAGCAGCATTCCATGTGTGAGGGATGGATACTGTCTCTATGATACTCTCCCCCTCTTTATGGAAAGCCCACCTATCATTAATGCTCCTTTCGTATCTTGGAGCCGCCGTTGCGAAAAGGCAGGCAAAAGACGAAAGGAGCGTTAAAAGAAGTAAGGTAAAACGTTTACTCATCCAGCACAGCACGAATAGGCAGACCGTTCCAGATGTAGCTGTTATCGCTCATGTAATGCGAATTGTTCGTGTTGAAACGGGTATGCACTGCGCGGTTCCAGTAGTTGTTGGAGCCCGTCACAAGAGTGTTCGCATTGAAAGCCTGTCCGTAGTTGGTCGTAGCTGTCCAGAAACGGCCCTGGTCTCCATTGGTCTGAAGGGTTCCTACGCTGTCTCCATTCGTCCAGGGAGAATAGTACAGTTCGAGTTTAGCCCCGTTGGCCTCGAATACGGACACTCCGTAAAGATTGGACTTGTATCCGAGAGAATTGGTGTAAATACCCTTTTCGTAGGCCGTAATCTTCAGCAGGTCACCGTTCTTGTCCAGATTGCCACCGAAACGTATCACGGCATCGCTGTCCTTCATGAGGTTGCCGGCAATCTCGTTCGATGCCATCCTCCATTCGCAGCCCCACTTGACGCGGGCGGCGTCATACTTGGTTCCGCCTATGTCGTAATAAGTTCCGGGACCATGAGTCGGGACAGAGGGACCACCTGCCACACAGTATTCTATATAGGGATCAACGAATTCGGCTGCACCAATATACTTGTAACCAAGCTGGGTAGTGTATGTTCCGTTCACATTCCACCTGTACGAGTCACGACTGAACATTTCTTTGGGTTCTATCTCTCCCCAGGAAAACAGGCTTCCTTTGATAGCCTCGTCGGATGTCTGGAAATTGCCACCTACAACGAAAGGCGCCCAGGAACCGAGTTTGAAGGTCTTGCCTTCACACGTGACGGACCCGAGTTTGATTGCCTCGCTGGGAAGCGGCCTGGGAATGAGAGTCAGTTCGCTCATGTCGTAAGTGCCTATGCATCCGCCCTTTCCGGTGAGGTCCGGGCTGGTGACCTTGCCCTGCGAAAGCTTCTTGTCGGAAGACATGATCGTAATCACTATACCCGCGAGCCTGTTTGAAGAAGAACTCATGCAGTTGATTGCAGGAACGGCGATGTATGCTATCTGGCCGGCGATTGAAGCAGACGGGAGTGTCATGACGCTCACGGCATCCTTGATGGCGGAAGAAGTGGTGCCCTTGGACTTGCCAAGGTTATCCACGTTCCAACCCCCGGAATTCGTGGTTCCGGTATTGTACTCGATATACTTGATTCCTGCGGGAAGAAGCACCCTCATGACATAAGTCAGACGCGTGCCTTTGGCAAAATCAAATACGGGAGCCTTGCCCGTGGCGTTGGCCACCGAATAATCCAGGTTGCCGAGGTTTTCCAGACTGCCGTCCTGTTCGGAATACTTGCAGACGATTACACCGTCCTCGACGGTAGCATTTCCGCTGACAGCGACCCATTTGGTGTTATCGCTGGCTGCGACTGCACCCTCGGAAACGAACTGTGCGGAAGCCCCACTGCCCGTGGTGCTGAATTTCACCGTTGTGATAGTGCTTCCATTGATTTCCAGTGCGGTGAATGAATCTCCGCTCTCCCAGGAAGAAGTGATGTCGGCTATTTCCTCGACTGCGGAATAACCGTCATTGTACGCCACCTTAGTTGCAGAAAAAGCTCCGGGGGCAACTGCGGTCGCAACTATTTCGGTTCCGTCACCAGTAAGTTCCGGCGTCCTCTCTGTCTCCTTGGAGCATCCGGCAAGGATAATGGCAGCGACTGCTGCAAAAAAGAATGCTTTTCTCATAGCCGGTAAAATTTATTCGTCCCACGAAACAGGACCCTCGTCAGAGAATCCGCCGGGAGCCGCATTTTCGGATGTTATTGAAGAGTTACTGGGAGTAGGTTTCTCGGGACCGTTCTTCTCCTTGCAGCCGCAAAGCATCAAAGCAATCACCGATAAAAGAATCAAAGCAGTTTTTCTTTTCATAATGTATCGTATTTTGTTTATTCGTTATTATTTCCAGATAAAGTGGCTGCCAGAGGCATATCCCGTATAATCAGTGGAGAGCACAGTTGCAGTATATTCCTTTTCCCATCCTCCGGGAAGAGCATGACGGGCAACTACCTTCCAGTTCAAAACAGATGCAGGATTGCCTCCGGGGGCATCTATCATCCACCATGAGCAGGATGTCGCGCTGCCACCGGTCCCGTAAGGAGAACTCAGTTTATAAACGATGTATCCGGCAGAACACTTGTCCACTATTTCATCCGTAATCCGGGTCATGGGGGTGGACTCGCCATTATGGACGAATGTAAGCGACCATCTCGCCTCGTTCGAGGTAACGGAAGGATCGTCGCCATCCCAAACCCGGACGAGGAACTTTCCGGCGTACTTGCTATCCCAGAAATAGGAGTTGTACTTGTCGTTTCCGTTGTAAACCCTCATCTGGAAGCCAGCTTCCTCTTTCCAAACCTTGTTGTATTGCGAAACCAGGGTCGATCCGTCGAAGGTATAGACCCCATAGCCTGCCGGAGTTCCGTTAGGCGAAAGATCCGCCAGCCACCACATTCCGCAAAGCGATTGGATGTTGTGCTCGTATAGCGGTTTCCCTGAAACAGTCTTGGAAACAGTATGGTTGAAGTTCTTGAGATTATGGATATGGCCCGTAAAGATATGCGCTTCCTTGAATTGGACCAGCTGTTTCTTTACGGCATCCAGATTACCCAGAGGGCTGTACATAGGAGCATGGGTGCAAAGGATTACGAGTTTGTCCGCCTTGTTGGAAACGTTGGCAATGTCCTGCTTGAGCCAGTGTATCTGTTCCCCGTTGAACCTTTCCCTGTACTTGATGGCGGTTCCCGAGTAATCCCCAGTGAAGTCGATGTTGTCCAGCACCACGAAATGCGCGTTACCGATGTCGAAGGAGAAGTCGGTCGGGCCGAAATTCTCCACGAAGTTATCTGTGCTCTGGATGTCCGTTCCGTCCGGAACTATCACGTGATCATGGTTGCCTATGGTATAGAAGAACGGCATCGTGCCGCCCGAAGTGCGGAATCCGGTATAGACGCCCCGCACGGAAGCGGCCATATCGGGACTGTCCCAGAGCTGGTCTCCGAGCCCGACTCCGATTATGGTTCCGGCGTTGCCAGATGCTTCCAGCTCATTTATAGTTTTCTGGATATCCGGAACGGGGCCGGAGATAAAATCGTTGAGGTTGGATTCGGTTTTAATGTGGGCATCGGAAACGGTGATAAGCGTAAAGCGTGATACAGCACTGCTCCGGGGCGTGAGGGTGAAGTCCGCGACTGCATCCTGACCCTTTGAAAAATCGACCCTCTTGTAAAAAGCCGGGCGACCGTCAGAGCCGAGCGGCATCTCGTACGAAGCGGGAACCGTAACGTTGATTGTACGGGCACGGCTGTCAGCATCCATGCTATAGCGTCCGTCCGCATCAGTAACGCAGCAGTTGTAACCGTCGGACACCGTAACCCCGGCTATGCCGTTGCCGGTGGATGAGTCGGTAATGCGGCCGCTTGCAGTGACATGGACGGGTTCATCTGTTTCTTCAGCCATGACGGGGCGAACAGAGAAGGCATAGGAACATTCCTGAGAAAGATAATCTACCTGCGTAGTCCTCATGTAAACCCTGTAGGCCTGGGAGACTCCAGCTTGGTTGTTGTGCGTGCCGCTGTAATACAATCCTGCTTTCCCCACCAGCGAAGGAGTGGATACCAATCCGCCCTCGGTGAAATAATACCTGCCGGCAAAAGGGAAGAAAATGGTCTTGCCGTTGCGGGAGAAAGTGCGCCCGCTTACGGATACTCCCTCATATTCCGTGACGTCCCTGGTGGTGAAATACGTATCAGTCTGCTCACTCTGCCCGGCAGTATAAGTAAACGTGCCATTGTATCCGAGGAAACACATCATCTCTTCGGCATAAGGCATCCTCCAGAGGCTGCCCCATTTCACGCGGGCAACATCGTACTTTGTTCCGGAGATTACATTAACGTTCAGAGGCACGTCAGACTCTCCGGGATAGCTCTTCACCTGCCCCAGATTTCCGTCCTTTCCGTTGTATCTGTAGTTGTTCTGGCTATAGGATTCGCGCTGTTCCGTTTCTCCCCAGGCAAAATAGTATCCGTATGTATCTTCGGCAGATGAAGGCTTTGCAGACGCTCCGATGTTGAACGGCGCCCAACGGGGCGAGGTCCTGAACCGGTAATTATCCTGAAGACCCTGCCAGGAAACATTGTTCACGAACTCGAGACGTACTTTGCATACGGACACGAAATCAATTGCATCTCCCTCGAGAGGCCTGTCAATCAGGGCGTCCATTTCGAAGGTGCCGGCCTGCCCGCCCTTGGCCGACAGGTCTGCGCTCTTCACTTTACCCTGGGACTTGGTGCCGGAACCGTTCATGGCCGTGACTATGAGTCCGGCATCGGAATAATCTATTGCAGGTACTGCCAGATATACGACATCCCCTTCTTTAGTCTCTCCTGAGAGCGTTAGGGTTTTAACAGCTTTCGGGCGATAGTCGGCCTTGCAAGGGGTCGAGGTGCCGTCGGAAGCAACAAGCCACTCGGCCGGGTCGGCCGTTGTATTGAATTCGAGCTTTCCTACACCAGCAGGAGATTTCAGCCGGAGGAGATATGTCAGATGCTTGCCATTAGAATACTTGAAGTCCGGATTCTCTCCGGTTGACGATGCAGTCATGTAATCGTACCCTTCCAGGCCCTTCAGCGAACCGTCCTGTCCGGAATACCGGCAGATGATGCCGCCATTGCCAAAACCGGCAGCCTTCCCAAGGACTGCGACCCACCTGGTCGCACTGTTGGCGGCGACAGCGCCGGAGGATGTAAAAGTGGTCGCCACGTCACCGGGAGCGGTGGCCGTAAACGTTACAGGCGTAACCGTGCTTCCGTTGATCTCCAATGCAAGGAAAGTGTCACCGGTCTCCCACCCGGCCTTTATTCCGTCAAGCTCCGGGAAAGAGTCTTCGTATATCATTTTGGTACGGCATCCAGGCAGGGAGGCAGTGGCTGTAATCACCACTCCATCAGAGGGAATGGACGGCTCGGCGATCTCCGTGCAGGATGAAAGCACCGCAAAAAGAGAAGCGATAAATAATGCGCAATATGAGAACGACTTTTTGTATTGCATACAAAATAATACACTTGCCTGCCGCTTTCCCCTGATTTTTTACATAGTAAAACTATATCGTCCCGGCACACATCTCGCGCACCGGGACGATGAACAATTAGAATGGTTTATGGTAATCTATTCGGATTTTTCCTTCAATACGACAGAAGACGTTGCCAGAACAGCACGCACGGGCAGACCATATTCACGATAGAGACTTCCTGAATAGAAGTCGATATCGTTCAGGTTCTTCTTGGTGTTGGAAATCATCCATGCGCAATCCTTTCCGGATGTGGCATCCTTGAAAGCCGCCTGATCACCCAGCCATGTGCAGGCCGTATAATCAACAGTCCAAAGGTTTACGATTTTAGCACTCGCAGGAGTCGTTCCCTCGCGGCGTCCGCAGACAGGGATGGTGACGGTTGAGCCGTCCTTGGTGATAGTCATAGCTGTCGCAGTGGTCGTAACCGTGCCTTTGGAAAGCCCGTAAGCCTCTTCGACACCGGCCATACGCCATGCCTTGCCCCACTTGACCCTGGCAACATCGTACCTGGTCCCCCTGATGGTATAGAGCCCCTTGTCGCCGATTACGCTGTTATCCTTCTCTCCGTATATGCGGGAAGAAATGATGGTGTAGGTCTTGACACCGTCTCCCTTCACGTCCTCATAAAGCGTGTAGGTATCCTTGGAATAATCATCCTTCGGCTCAAGCTCGCCCCATGCGTAGTAGTTGCCCACCTCCGTAGGTGAAGTCGCACCAACATTGTAAGGAGCCCAGTAGATATCGCAGTCAGTAGTGATATCCATGTAGTATTTACCACCGGAGGTATCGTAGGAACGCACGTCGGTGGCTGTCATGTGAATGGCCTCCGAAGGTTTCGGACGGGAAAGAAGTGCGACACCGCTCAAGTCGATGACACCGCTCTTGCCGCCCTTCTCCGACACGTCTTCTCCCATGACGGTTCCGTTGGACTTGGTGGCATCGTCGGACTTGTCATTCAGAATGGTAATGATGACACCCACCTCGATATTCTTGTAAGTGAACTTACCGTTGGAACCCTTGTGCATGTCCCAGGAGTGGGAGAAATTGATGGCCGGAACGGCGATGTAGACCTCTTCTCCTGCAGCGGATGCATTGACCAGCGTGATGGTGCTGGTGTTCGAGGATGCATACGCAGCCATTTCAGTGACAGGCTCTCCGTCAGGATACATGGGGGCCTGATAGAGGCATGTATCTATGCCGGTATTCGTCACCGCGAAGTATGCTGAAGGTGTGTATTCGATGGCCTTGATGCCGGCAGGAAGCTTCACCTTGATCACATAGGACAGTGCTTTGCCCTTGCTGAAATCGAAGGCTGGCTCGAGGCCGGATGCTGTGGCGATCACATAGTTGTAATCGTCGATCGATGCAGGCTTGCCATCCTGTCCCTTGTAGGTG
>ONFK01000114.1 GCA_900317065.1 uncultured Bacteroidales bacterium | reverse complement strand
CGCACCGGCGAGCCTTTTTCTCATCGACAATCATCCCGACGACCAGGAGCCAAGTTTCGGAGCGGATATTCTATCGTGCGGAGGGTGGGTCGCACACTCGAGAAGGACCAATCCGCTGATACGCTACGATGCTGAACGTCTGTATATCAGCATAGATCTGGACTGGCTCTCCCCCGACTACGCACGCACCAACTGGAATCAGGGAGATGGCACTCTGGAAGAACTGCTGCGTATTCTGGGCGAGGCTGTCGGCAGCAGGCCGGTTGCCGGAGTGGATATCTGCGGAGGGATTACCTCCGCGCAGGGCGGAACGGCTGCGGACTTCGCGGTCAACCGCCGCACCCGGGACGCCCTCCAGCTTTTCTTCGCAGGAATCAGAGCAGATTAGCCAGCCCGTCGTAATATCTTTTCGAAACCGGGATGCTGGGCATTCCTTCCACATCCATGTCCGCGTATACCTGGGAACCGCTTTCCTTGCGTAAGACGGTCACATGCGCAGGATTCACGTAGAAAGACCTGTGGCAGCGGACGAAAGAATAGCGCTCGGCTATCTCCTCCAGCGAGGCCATAGTTGCGCGCAGTTCGAAACTCTTGATCTTGCCACCTTCCATATAATGGATGATAACATAATTCTCCCTCGCCTCAATGAAGAGAACTGCGGAAGGGGCGATTATGAGTTTTGGCCTCTGATAGATATCAAGGAAGCGGACAAGCGAATTGTCTGCGGAATCCTTGGCCGAAATGGAAGCAAGAATCTCTTTCTCCTTTTCCCTGTGTGCGCCGACGGCGAATGCAAGAGTAAGGATCACGTAAGGAATAATGAAAATGAGATAGCAGAATCCGACGCTTGTGAGAAGGACGGAGAAATAAGGGAGAGTCCCGTTCATCAAATAGAGGTATAGGGCGATGAACATCCCGGTCACCAGGACTTCTCCCATGCTCCAGGTGATGAAATGCGCCCAGGTCAGCCGGAGCTTGCGCATGAAATGGAACGCGACCCTCAGACCGGCGATGACAACGAGGGATATGCTGAAAGAGATGGCAAGGTTCATTGAATAGAGATCCCTGCCCATATCGAGATATTGTCTCAGCCTCAGGGGCTCATAAATGAGTATGAATACGAAATAAAAGACGGGACAGACCGTCATATAGAGAATCGCGGTTCCCCAGCGAAAGAAAATCTTCGGAAGATGATGCATTTTTGTCACAAATTTAGCAGTGACAAATATACAAATTATATCTTTTTCGTCACAATATTTTGTTTTTAATCTACAAAACGGTGTTTTCGTCACTAATTTCCGTCACAAATCACTTTTAATTTTTTATGCGGAATTCTATTGCAATCTTTGCATACGGAAAACAAAGACCCGCTATAGAACCTAAACTTAAGTGATTATATCAAAACAGGAAAGCCCGTTGCCAGAGATGGCCACGGGCTTTCGGATCATAATGGTAAACACTACTTGTTCAGCGCATCCGCACTCTTTATAAATTCTTTTAAATCAGCGTCTGAAACATGATAGTTTTGCATTTCTCCGCTGAAGTACTGGTCGTATGCGCTCATGTCCACGAAGCCATGTCCGGACAAATTGAACAGTATTGTCTTGGCTTCTCCGCTTTCCTTGCATTTCAGGGCTTCGTTAATGGTGGCTGCGATAGCGTGGCAGGATTCCGGAGCAGGGATTATTCCCTCAGTCTGAGCGAAGAGCACACCTGCCTTGAATGAATCCAGCTGCTCGATATCCACCGCCTCCATATAGCCGTCCTTCATAAGCTGGCTCATGATCACACCGGCACCGTGATAGCGCAGACCTCCCGCGTGGATGGAAGCGGGCTTGAAGCTGTGACCCAGGGTATACATGGGGAGCAGCGGGGTCATGCCGGCCTCATCGCCGAAATCGTACTCGAACTTGCCCTTGGTGAGCTTAGGGCAGGAATAGGGCTCCGCCGCAATGAAGCGGGTCTTCTTTCCGTCGAGGATGTTGTGACGCATAAAAGGATATGCTATGCCCGAGAAGTTGGAACCGCCTCCGAAGCAGGCGACGACGATGTCCGGGTACTCCCCTGCCAGTTCCATCTGCTTCTCTGCCTCGAGGCCAATGATCGTCTGGTGCAGGCAGACGTGGTTCAGCACTGAGCCAAGGGCGTACTTGCAATTCGGGGTGCTGACGGCGAGTTCGATGGCCTCCGAAATGGCGCAGCCGAGTGAGCCCCTGTCGTTGGGATTCTTGGTCAGTATGTCCTTTCCGGCACGCGTGGACATGGAAGGAGAAGGAGTGATGGCCGCGCCGAAAGTCTGCATGATTGAACGGCGATACGGCTTCTGTTCATAGCTGATCTTCACCATATACACGGCGCAGTCGATGCCGAACTTCTTCGTAGCGTATGAAAGGGCACCGCCCCACTGGCCCGCACCGGTCTCGGTAGTCAGGTTTGTCACCCCCTGCTCCTTGGCATAATAGGCCTGTGCAAGTGCGGAGTTCAGTTTATGGCTGCCTGCAGGAGACACGCTTTCGTTCTTGAAGTATATATGAGCGGGAGTGCCAAGAGCTTTTTCCAGCTCGTATGCGCGTACCAGAGGAGTACAGCGGTATGCAGCATACTGTTCACGCACTTCTTCCGGGATGGGAATCCATACATCGGTCTGGTTGAGTTCCTGGTCGGCGCAGGCCTTGCAGAAGATGGGATACAGGTCTTCTGGCTTGAGCGGCTCGCGGGTGGCAGGATTCAGAAAAGGCAGGGGCTTGTTGGGCATGACCGCCTGGATGTTGAAGTAATGAGTGGGAATCTCGGATTCCGGGAGCATGAATTTTTTCTGTTTCATAGTACGTGGTATTTTGTTGTTGATTTGATTTGCATAAAAAAAGCAGCATATCGTAAGTCCGATATGCTGCTTGACTCCTATATACACGGCAATGGAACTTACGACTCTAGAGTTGTAAGCGCCACCACCAGTTATTTGCCATAATTGCGTTCATTCTTCTGCAAAGAAAAAAAGATATTTCCGTATATGCAAGAAAAAACGTAAAAAAAAATTACAATCCCCAGTCGGACGCGCTGAAACTGCCCTTTGGAGCATTTGGCACGTTGGGGAAATATGTAAAGCCAGTGATCTTCTCCAGATCGCTGACGCTCATCATTTCCCTGCTGCTGACCTTCTGCCCCTTGAGGTCGTTAGTGTGGGCGCGGACAAAGGCTGCACACTTGATTTCGGAGGCATTGCAATCTTTCAGCGACTTGCCGCTGCTGCCGCTCTTGGTACGCATCAGGATGTAGTAGAACATCGTGGGGAAGCCCACGTCGTTGCGACCGCCGAAACTTATGGTCTTAGGGCTCACTGTATTGCCGTATCCGTCCGTAAACTTCTCGAAATAGCAACCTATGACTACGTACAGCGTGTCGCTGCAGACCTGCTTGTCAACCCAGTCTTCGAGAGTGTTCCAGCCCCCGCCGCCGGTATTGAAGCCCGAAGAAAGCTGAGGAGCGATGTTGGGATAGAAGAACACGTCCCTGTTAGTTTCGGCAGACGATGTCCTTTCGGCAGATCCGAGCATGTGTCCCTTGTTGCATCCGCCGCCCGTAGACTTGGAGTTATACTGGATATTCGTCGGAATGGATGCGTCGACACGGTAGGCCTCGGTCCTGCCGGATGAGCCGATGTACATTTTGTGCCGGGGCGCCGCGACCCAGAGAGGGCAATGTTGTTCTGCACTGTAGCATAAGGTGTAATTACGGGCTGTCTTTCCGCCAGGGCCCTTTTCTCCGCCTCCGCACATGTGCCAGGTATAGTACTGATCCTTGTCGGATGAGTCGACCATATAGTTTCCGTCCTTGGCAATCTTCATCAGGGGCAGTTCATACCATCCGGGCTGACCGTAGGTGGTTTCACCGGGACCGGGCCCCGGTTCAGGTTCTGGTTCCGGATCCGGCTTGTCCTGCTGCTGTTCCGTCTTGAACTGAAGGACTTCGCCGAAGCGGTATACTCCCTGCCCATCTTGCCAGAACAGGGTGTAGGCGCGATAATAGATGACAGTGACGTCATTGAGGCCTTCCAGGGTGGCCGAGAAGGTACCGTCACCACCATTCAGCACATCCTGCGACTGAATGACATAGTCGAGTTTATCTTTACTGTAGCCCCATTCAAAACCGACCTCCCTCGGAGCGATATTGAATCCGGAAATCTGTCCGTTCAGTGTCGCGGAGTTCGAAGTGACGCGGCCGGCGTCCAAAGTCGTCACATTGCCGGCGGCGAGATTGAGCGAAGAAGGAGTACAGCGGCATGCGGAAAAGGCCGCAGCCACGAATAATATGAGCAGCAGTTTATTTTTCATCTGACACTGGTTTCAGTACATGTAACAATCAAGGAACAGTTGCCGGCGGCAATGCGGAAATCACCTTTCTCGAGATGCCGTTTTCCATCCTGCCCAACGAAGGCGAGCTCGTCGGCGGGAATGCTGAAGCGGACAGTCTTGCTCTCACCCGGCTGCAGGTCCACTTTGGAGAAAGCGCGCAGACGCTTCACGTCCGGCACCATGCTGGCGATAATGTCGCTGCTGTAAAGGAGGACCGACTCTTTGCCCGCGACCTTTCCGGCATTCTTCACGGTAAGTTCAAAGTCAAGCGAGTCTCCGGACTTGAATCCGGTCCTGCTGCACTTCAAATCGGAATACTCGAAGGAAGTATAACTGAGACCATGACCGAAAGGCCACTGCACATCCATCACGGCATCATAATTATACTCACCTGCCATCGTCGCCACATTCTCGGACACTTTATAGTCATAGGTATGCAGCGAATTGATATGCTTGTGATATGTGAATGGCAATTTGCCGCTGAAATTGGCGTCGCCGGCAAGCAGTTCGGCAAGCGCATCTCCACCGTAATTCCCCGGCAGCATCACGTCCACGACGGCTTTCGCCAAGGGCTCGACATCTCCGATGATGCGGGGACGTCCCTCATTCAGCACCAGCACGACAGGCTTGCCGGTAGCGGCGACGGCACGAAGAAGGTCTTTCTGATTCGAAGAAAGGTTAAGGTCGTCGATGTTGCCGGGAGTCTCGCAATAACTGTTCTCGCCGAGGCAGGCTACGACGACATCAACACTTCTCGCAGCAGCGGCGGCGGCAGAGATATTGACATTCTTCTCAACCTGCCATGCGAAGCGGGTTTCGTCAAACTCGATCCCGGGCACGAAGCGGACATTAGAAGCACCGAACTTGTTCGCAAGAGCTTCATAGATGGTATTGAACTTCTCAGTATAAACAGAGGCCTCAGTCCCCTGCCAGGTATATGACCATCCGCCGTTGAGAGTACGCATGGAGTTTCCGCAAGGGCCTGTAACCAGTATACGGGTTCCTTTCTTGAGGGGCAGGACGCCATCGTTCTTGAGCAGAACCTCCGATTCAATGGCCGCCTCACGTGCCTGGGCGACGAATTCCTCGCAGCCGAACCTGTCGTATCCGGACACATCCCAGGTTGGATTGTCGAAGAGGCCGAGACGATATTTCAGACGAAGCACGCGGCGCACGGCATCGTCTATCCTCGACATGGGAATCATCTTCTCTTCCACCGCCGCCTTGATGTCGGCGCAGCAGAGCGTGTCGTAAGGGTCCATTATCATGTCGATACCGGCATTGATTGCAAGCGCGAGGGCTTCCTTGCGGTCAGAGGCAATGTGCTCGCGGGAGTAAAGATTGTTCACATCCGCCCAGTCGGTCACGATCATGCCGTCCCAGTCGAGTCCTTCCTTCAGCCATCCGGTCAGGAGTTCCCTGTTTGCATGGGTGGGGATGCCGTTTATGCTGGCGGAGTTCACCATGACGGAAAGGGCCCCGGCCTCGGCGCATTCCTTGAAGGGGCGG
>ONFK01000042.1 GCA_900317065.1 uncultured Bacteroidales bacterium | reverse complement strand
TGGTACTTGAGGGTGTGGAGCAACCCGGGAACCTGGGAGCGGTGCTGCGTAGCGCCGATGCCGCCGGCGCCGATGCCGTGATAGTCTGCGACCCCCTCACCGACCTCTACAACCCCAACCTTATTCGCGCCAGCATCGGAGCCATCTTCACCGTACCCACCGTCGCCTGCTCTTCCGAAGAAGCCATCGCCTTCCTTAAGGCCCGCGGAATCCGCATCCTGACGGCACAGCTGCAGGATTCATCCGTTTATTACGATGTCGACATGACCTGCGGCACCGCAATAGTGATGGGCACCGAATCCACCGGCCTCACTCCCATCTGGCGCAAAGCCGCCGACGCCCACATCCTCATCCCCATGCTCGGCCGCCTCGACTCCCTCAACGTCAGCGTCTCCGCCGCCATCCTCCTCTACGAGGCCGTCCGTCAGCGGCAGAATAATCTTTCAGGTGCTCCCGGTCCTACAAAAAATGACCGACCGGGCGCAAAAAAGGCCTAAAACGCTCCCGGTCCTACAGAAAATGACCGACCGGGCGCAGCGAAATCAGAGATTGAGCATCTATTCTATACTATGAAGAAAATCGTCGCAATTATACTTGTTTCTTTTATCACATTCCTGGCGCAGGCCCAAAAAATCAATCCCGAGAGTTTTACCCGCGAGCTGAGCGGGGGAGTGGGATTCAATACGCCTTTTTCTGATTCCAATGGCGCGGATGCGGTTTATTGGATGAATTACAGTCATTATCTTGGCAGGCATACGGGAGTGCGTTTCGGAGCACAGTTCATGCCGGAGAGCATGGGCGTGGATGGCTATGTGGGATTCCCGGTCGCGCTGTCGCTGAGAACAGGCATGCGCCAGACAAGCGATGCCTATTTATACGGAGGGGTGCTGGCTCTGGACCTGCTGGACGCTTTCATCTGGGATGACGGGGATTTCTTCACCAACGCCCTTGCGGTATTCCTTCTCTCCCTGGTGAACAGGGCGGAATTCTTCGTGGGCCTCACACCGGGCTATGTCTACGGCAGCTCGCACCTGTACCAGAGCCACTATTATGGAGCCGATGGAAACAGGTACAACGAAACTTACGGCACCCGAAAGGCCAGTTCCCTTTACTGCTCTGCCGATGCCGGCATAAACCTTTCCTGGCGTATCTGGCGTTTTACCCTGAACATGACTCCAGCGGTGCACTACAACGTCACCGGCAATTATCACGCGTATAGCGCAAACGAAGAGACAATCCATCCGCAGGACAGGCCGGTGCGGTGGTTCTTCGGAATGAATTTCGGCCTCGGATATTTGTTCTAGGCCCTACTCGACCGTGATTGTGTAATAGCTGGCTCCGTACCCGGCCCAGTAGCCGAGCGCTCCCTGCAGGCCTCCGTACATGTCAGTATCGAAGTAGTAGGTCGCGTTGGCGTTCGTTCCCAGCATCACCTCGAAATTCTGCCAGAACATAAAGGTCCTGCGGTCGCAGGTACAGAATTTCACGCTGACTTCGTCGCCTCGCCTGATGTTCAGCTCGTACAAGCTTTCGTTCAGCCTTTCCGTGCTTGCAATCTGCATCTCGGCATAGCCGTCGAAGACCTCGTCGCTCATGTATGCCAATGTGGAAGGCTGGTATTTCCGGTCTATTCCGGTGGTTTTGGTGAAAGCCCGGTAGTAGTTTCCCTTCTGCGGAGGGTCGGTGAAACCGCACATGATCGAATAGAGCGAATCGCTCATTGGAAGGGTGTACAAAGTGTCCAGGGGGACCGGCTCGGGGATGGTCGTAGTGGCCGTAGCGTGGAAATCCTTATAGTCGGCGGTAACGGTATACTCGCGCCCCGGCACTCCGGTAATCTTGGAACTTGTGAAGATATAGGGCGGCATGTACCTGTCGTCCGCCATCCCCGTCAGAACTACCTCCTGCTCCCCGTCGCTCACGCTCACCTTGCCCCAACGCGCGATGCTCTGCACCATCTCCTTGCGGGAAATGCTGCCGTTGCGGGCGGGGATGCTCTCCGAGAGCAGCACTACCGGATGCCCTCCGCTGTCGATCCATCCTTCCAGCACCAGATGTGAATCCGGTGCCGGACCGTCGTATCCGTTGCACGCTGCTGCCATCAGGGCGGCAAGGGCTATGAGAGAGATCTTTTTCATCAGAATTTGTGGAAGTATGCAAGGGAGGGGAGGAACCTCACTCCGTAAGATGTAGGCATGAAGTTGTATGAATAATCTTCTTCGTTGAGATGTACTCCGTATCCGACCGCGTTCCTGCGTCCGAGCACATTGTACATCGAGAAGTTGAGGCCGTTGCGCCTGCGGGCATCCTTGTGGAAATACCAGTTGACCGAGATGTCGAGGCGGACGTATGCCGGCAGCCGGGCTGCGTTGTGCTCGCCGTAGTTGCAGATTACGCGGTCGCCGACAATGTAGAAGGAGTCCGGGCGGGTATAGGGAGTGCCGGTGCAGGCAAAGAAACTGCCTCCGAAATCGAATCGGCCTATATCGTAAGTGCCGATGATCTTGAGTTCGTGAAGCCGTTCATGATTGGAGGGATATGTGCCCGGGTAGAGAGGGTTGTTGAAGTTTCTGAGCGACCTGCCGTAGGCGTAGGATATCCACCCGGTCAGGGCTCCGGCGTTTTTCTGCAGCATCATGTTTATCCCGTATGCACGGCCGTGTCCCTGAAGGAGGGACTGTTCGATGGAATAGTTGCTGTTGAGCACCTCCATGATGGTGCCGTGATATTCCAACTGATTGTGAAGCTGCTTGTAGTATGTCTCGGCCGACAACGCCCATTCATCCTTCCTGCCGAAGTCGAGGTTGTAGGCAAGTGCGTAATTATGAGCCCATTGCGGCCGCGATAGCTTTCCCGCGAGAATCCAGAATTCTATGGGCAGGCCGGTGTTTGTAATACCGGTCTGGAACAGGACCTGCCTGCTGATGCCGTAACGGAGGCTGATTTTTCCGCCCCGGGGAATAATGAATGACGCTTCCGTCTGGGGAGTAAGCCCCCAGAAACTCTCGCGTTCCGGACTCAGGTACCAGCTGCCGCCGAGAGCCGCTTTCAGCTCGGTATAGTAGCCTATCAGCTTCTTGTAGCCCAGATATATTTTGGTCTCCAGACCGTCCTGCAGGGATTCGGAAGAGGTGTTCGTAACATTGTAGTGCCCTTCTGCTTCCGGATTCTGGGGCATTGCGCGGTGGTATGCGATGTCGGCTCCGGCCTCCCATCCGCCCTGCTCCAGCCTTGCCTTGTATCCATAGCTTTGGATGAAGGAGGGCATTGTGCCGGAAGCGTTCGGGATGGTTACGAAAGCATCGAGGCCGTTCATGGTGCCGTACAAAGTCTGTTTCAGTACGATGTTGTCGTTATAGTGGTTCCAGTGGACGGAGGCCAAGGCATTGTACCACGACGCGCCCATGTCGGAGTTGACTCTGGTATACTCGAAGCGCCCGTCGTCCTTGCCTCCGAACAGATTCACCCACACCCTGTCTTTGGCGGAGGGCTTCCAGTACCAGGTAATATTGCTGTCGAAGAAACCGTATGTGAGCGGCTCCCCGTCATATTTCAGAAAACTTCCGTACAGGAGGTTGATGTAGGATTTGCGCCCGGACAGCGTCAGAGCCGACTTCGCACCGGTGGGGATATCCACCGTCCCCTGGAAAGACAGCAGGCCGGCGGAGAACTCTCCTTCCGTGCGTGCGGGCACGCGATCCTTGAGTATCATGTCGATACTGCCTCCGAGCCGGGTGGACTGCTCCGCGGAAGTGGAATAATCCATCGACTGGTAGTGGGTGGGGTTGAACACGGAGAAGAAGCCCAGAAGGTGGGAGGCGCCGTAGACAGGCACTCCCTGGATGGACAGCAGGGTGTGTGAATATTCGCTGCCCTGCATGTAAATGCCGCCGTCCGATTCGGTGTTGACCTGCACGCTCGGAAGGAGCCTTGCAAAGCGGATGGGGTCTGCATTGCCCAGGAAGGATGGCACGGCGCGGATTATTTCCACATTCACTTTTCCGCTCACTCCGCCGAGCGTCTCCAGCATCTGCCTCTGGCTCTTGCTTGTGACAACGGCGCGCTTGAGGGTGTCCCGGACATCCTGTGCACCCGCCGCGATGCATGCCAGCATCAGCAAACAGGCTATGAACGGCCGTTTATTCATAGAAATCAATCAGCAAGGTGTTCCAGGCTACGGAACTGCCGTCGGCAAAGCGGAAAACGAGAGTCGGAATCCAGATTTCCTGTTCCGCGATGTATACAGGAAGCTGTTCGATTCCAACAGTGGCTATGGCGGAATTGCTGTCGTATACAGTCAGGCTCAAAGCTTCGCCTGCCGGAAGCAGATCCGGATAAATCGATCCTGCAATGCTCCCGAAACCTTCCACTGAAAGATGAATGTCGTAGCTTCCGTTTTCCGGATTCTTCTCCGCATTTACGCTGCCGAAATTCAAAAGATAAGCCACGATATCGGCGGTAGTAGCAGACCTGGCTTCGTCGTATATATGCCTGACCATGCCGGCGAGGCGCTGCTTGGCCAGTTCGTTGTCATTGAAGTCGTGAGAAGGTGCAGGCTCCGTGCCGCCCGTGCAGGCAGCCAGCCCGGCCATCATCCACAGCAGACAAAGAATTCGCACTTTCATTTCACGCCCTCTGTAAATAGATTGATGTAGAAAGTGAACAGGCTTCCGCTATGCTGCATGGACGGGATGAGAGAATACACCTTCTTAAAGGAGATGTTCCCGTCTTTCAGCATTTCCGCGGTCTTTGCCGCAGAGGAATACGAAATGAACTCGTCGTCGGGATTATGGTACATCGCCACTTCCGCCCGGGGGAGCCATCCTTCGGAAAGGTCGCATCTTTCGAGGGCCTTCCGGATAATCGTGTTGAGGGTGGAACCTTCCGTGAGAACTTCTTCCGAGAGGATATCGGCTGCATTGTTGCCGACCTTTTCCCGAATGAGGTCCAGCACCACGGATGAATGCTCCTCCTTTTTCTCTATCATCTCCAGCGCTCCGCTATTGAGGAACTTCTCGGAGAAGAATTCGGAGATTTCTATTCCCTCCATCATTTCGGGGAAACCGCTTTTGATGCCCAGGATCGTCAGGGGAATCATCACGGCGTAGTATAATTCATCGGCGGAGAGAATGTCGGAGAAAACGTCGTCGGGCCTGTACGCTCCTCCTCCGCATATTGTTTTTGTGAGGTTCAGAGTCCTCTGTACCTCCGCATCGCAGTCATTCTCTATGTATTTCTGAGTCGCAAGGGCGTAGGAGGCCCCTTGCGAACAACCTACGTTGTAAAGGCTGTATTCCTCCGCCAGCCCGAGTTTCCTCTGTTTGAGAAACTCGATGGCGGCAAGCGCTCCGTCCGTTGTCTGGCGTGCAACTACCGGATGAATCATGTATGGATGCGTCCTGTCGGAAGATATTCCGTAACCTTCGAGGTCCGGACGGATGAGTATGAGATCGTCCGTTACGAATGCCGACGTGAGGCCAAGAGATTCGGTCGCACATGCTTTCCCGTCGAGGTGAGTGTACGGGTTGTCGAGCATTATCCTGGAGCATTTATGGCTCCAGCTATTCCCTACAGGAAGGATTACGGATTCGGAAAGAGTTATGGGTCGCCCTGCTCCGTCGATGCTTGTGTAGTGCAGGATGTAATTCTTGAAACCCCACGTAGCGCTGGAGAAGCCGGCCTCCTCTTTCATGGTTTTCGCCAGGGAATTCATCTTTGCCCGGATCATGATTTTGAGCGGGCCGGAATACCAGAACTTGCTGACCCCTGGAAAGGAGGCATCGTCGATTATGGCGGTGGGAAAATCCTTGTAGCTGTAGTAGGTGGAATCTACCAGAGTGCAGAGCAATTCGTTCTTCTGTTCCGGATGGATCGCCCGTTCAGTCTTCTGGCATCCTGCAATGATGAGGATGACGGCCAATGATATCAGATTTGCTCTTTTCATGCTATAAAAAAAACCAACGAAGTCTTTTCGTCGGTTTTAGTGTGGAGAATAGGGGATTCGGACCCCTGACCTCTTGCATGCCATGCAAGCGCTCTACCAGCTGAGCTAATCCCCCTTTTGTTAGGAGCTCCGCCCCTAAAATACCCTGCGGCCTGTCCGCCTTTCCGGCTTTCTGCGAAAGCCCCGGCCCGGCCGGCCGACTGCTGTCGGCACGAATGGGGACTGCAAAGATAGTTTATTTTTGTGTTTCTGCAAAAAAATATTTCAACCTCTCTCCATCTCCCTTCGCATATCCTTTTCCTTGATCGACTGCCTCTTGTCGTATTCCTTCTTGCCTCGAGCGAGGGCGATGTGGAGTTTTGCGTAGCCGTTGTCGGCGATGTAAAGGCGCACGGCCACGATGGTCAGGCCTTTTGTCTTTACCGCCAGGGCCAGGTGCTTGAGTTCGCGTTTGGTGAGCAGGAGCTTGCGGTCGCGGGTGGGCTCGTGGCTGTTCCAACTGCCCCAGAAATAGGTCGCGATGTTCATCCCCTTTACGTAAAGTTCTCCGTTCACGAAGTAGCAGAATGCGTCCTGCAGGGATGCCTTGCCTGCGCGCAGGCTCTTGATCTCCGTACCCACCAGCACTATGCCGGCCTCGTAAGTCTCGATGAATTCGTAATCGAAACTCGCGCGCTTGTTGCGTATCTGTATGGTACTCTTGGCTTTCGGCATAATGGACTGCAAAGGTAATAAAACTTGCTCAAATAATCGCTCCCTGCGCGTAACATGGAAAAAACTGCTACCTTTGCATGGTTATGCCAAAATTCCGAAAACCTCTCCCGGCGGAATTGCCGGACCCGGAAACAATCGATGTGCAGGCGCTGTCGGACGAGCTTAAGGCCGGCAGTCTGGATATGATATGCGTTCTGGGGCCCACCGCATCCGGCAAGACCAGGTATGCAGTGCGGCTGGCCCGCGAGTTGGCTGCGCTGGGGCTCCCTGCCGAAATCATCTCCGCCGATTCGCGACAGGTATACCGGGGGATGGATATAGGCACGGGGAAAGATCTGGCGGAATACGGCGAGATTCCTTATCATGTGATAGACGTGCGCGAGGCCGGGACCCAGTACAATGTCTACGATTTTACACAGGATTTTCGGAGCGCGTATGAAGATATCCGCTCCCGCGGATGCGTCCCCATACTCTGCGGCGGCACCGGCCTGTATATCAATGCGGTAACCGCAGGATACGACTTCCGCAGCCACAAGCCGCTCAGTGTGCCGGCACCGGACAACGGAAAAGCGCCCTTCTCCGCTGAAAACGCTCCGTCGGACGATTCCGCTGTCCGTTCAGATGCTGTTCCGCGCACTTTTTTTATCGGCACGCTGGTCAGCCGCGAGTTGCGCAACGCCCGCATCGACGCCCGCCTCCGTGCCCGTCTGCAGGAGGGGATGACCAACGAAATCCGCGGCCTGCTGGAGCGGGGTGTCCCTGCCGAAACCCTCATTGGTTACGGCCTTGAATATAAATATGTTACGCTGTTCCTGCAAGGGGAGCTCTCCGAGCAGGAACTTTTCGAAAAACTCTCCATCGCCATCCACCAGTTCGCGAAGCGCCAGATGACCTGGTTCCGCGGGATGGAGCGCAGCGGAGTAAGAATCCATTGGGTAGAAGTATGAAAGAGATCTATTTTGCAGGGGGATGCTTCTGGGGTACAGAGCACTTCTTCTCCGGGGTCGACGGCGTGATTTCGGCCGTCAGCGGATATGCGCAGGGGAATCCGGATTTCGCCGGTCGTCCCTCGTACGAGCAGGTTTACACCGATACCACCGGCTTTGCGGAGACGGTCCGGGTGTGTTACCGTCCGGAGAAAATCTCCCTTCGACTGCTCGCGGAACTGTACTTCGACATCATCGACCCCCTAAGCCTCAATCAGCAGGGGCACGACGTGGGCACCCGCTACCGCACCGGTATCTATTATTCGGATGCTGCCGATCTGCCTGTGCTTCAAGAGGTTTACTCTGCCGTCGAGGCCCGCGTCGGGCAGCCTCTGGAGGTTGAGCTCGAGCCTCTGCGCTCCTTCTACGAGGCGGAGGAGAGGCATCAGAAATATCTCGACAAGAACCCCGACGGCTACTGCCATCTGCCCTTGCGGACCTTCAAGTATCTGCGTCTGTATCAGGATGTCGCCGCTTTGCTCGGGGATGAGCGGGATCCTGTTGCCCGTATGGCCGAGACCGCCGCTCTCATCTATGAAAGGATGAAGTTTTTCTGGGTGGGATTCTATATCGTGCGAGGCAGCGAACTGGTCCTCGGGCCTTTCCAGGGCCCTCCCGCCTGCCTGCGTATCGGCTACGGCCGGGGAGTCTGCGGCACCGCCTGGAAGGAAGGCCGCACCATCGTCGTCCCCGACGTCGAAGCCTTCCCCGGGCACATCGCCTGCAGTTCCCTTTCTCGCTCCGAGATAGTCGTGCCCGTACAGTCGGCCCCTTGTGGGTCACTGACGAACCCTTTGCCCGTCGCGGATGGCATAAGCGCCGTCCTGGACATCGATAGCACCTCCCCCTCCACCTTCGACGACACCGACGCCCTCTGGCTCGAGAAAATCTGCGGGCTGCTGTAAATGCCTCTGCGCGCTGCAGCACTTAAGTGGTTGATAATCCGTACTTTCCCTTAGGGAGAATCGGCGATTTCGACCGATTCTCTCACCGGAAAGTTATTGATTTTCAGTAGTTTGGGTGCTGCGGGGAAGATGCAGAAACTTGTTGATACTGCTATCTTTTATTCCGTATTGCGTAGAAAACACTGATTTAAGATAGTTCAATGTATTGTCGTCCAGTTTCTCAACATCGATTTTTGTTGTTTTGCAGTATGAACTCAAAACTCCGATCATTGTCCTATAACAGGAATGGTCCCCACAGTCATCCTTCAAATCGAATTCATTGCCGGCGTTTGACTCTATAGCGACCAAGGCCTTGTCAAAACTGCCATATAAAGATATAATTGCTTGATAATCAAGGAAATTATATTTATAAATGATATAGTCAATTATTTGCTTTCTCTCCTTTTTGTTCAGGCCGGAAAATATTCTTCTTTGTGTCAGATAATCTATATACTCATCGTTGCCGAATTTGATATCGACGAGACGCATGGCGCGTATCATCCTGCGACTCCTCTCTCTATTGACTATGGCTTCCGAAAATGGATGAGGGTTGTTATAATATGCCAATAGTGTCCATCTGTTTTCAATGGCGTTGCGATTCATTTTGCCGGCGACACAGTTGTTGACAACATAAGCTATATTCCCCAGAATGCGTTTAACGCCATTCTTTACGGAAAACCCGAATGAGTGATGCCATAATGGCCCTTTTCGGCCATATTCTTTATTGTAGGTGTGTGCAGTTGAAACACCGACTTGCCTCTGGAACAGAGTC
>ONFK01000084.1 GCA_900317065.1 uncultured Bacteroidales bacterium | reverse complement strand
CTGAGGGAACTTGTTCACTATGTCAGCATCGCATTCGTCGATAATATCGGGAGCTACCGGATTAACCGGCTGCGAATAAGACTGCGAATAAGACCCGACCGTGGATGGTGCGCTGGAGCGGCTGTCTTCCAGGGCGTCGAGGGCGCTGAACAGGAAGGACGTTATGATTCCCGTGGCAAGGCTGAGTGTGCTGTTGCCGCTGCTCGAAACGGGACTCGCCGCGCTGACTGCACGTGCGGCAGGAGTAATTATTGTATAGTTGCCTTTGGGTTTGGAGGTGGTCACCTTCATCCCGCTCATTTCTTCCGCCTGGCCAAGAGCGGTTTTTGCGTGAGTGCCGGTGTCGAATTTGGACTGTGCACCCGCCACAAGGCTCAGGCAGGCGAAGGCAGGCGAGGGCAAGCATTGCAATTATCTTTTTCATCGCTGTATCAAGTCAAGGTCTTTGAGTAAAGGCAGGGAATACCCTTCAGCCGCAGGGTTCTCGAAGCTGAAAGTCTTTCCTTCCGGAGTAGTGAACGTAATGCTGCGGAGCGCGAGCATATCGTTGTGTACAAAGTACTTGGCCGACTTGAGGGCATCGGCCGCAAAGTTGTTGAATTCCTCTTTGAACAGAGGGGCGTCCGCCCTGGGAACACGGATCCTGTATGTATCCTGAAGGATCTTGTCCACAGAGAAAAGGAAACATTCGCTGTCGGCGTCGTAGCGGCTGAGTATCAGGCGCGCATCGCTTCCGACAATGGCTGCAGCGAAGGCTTTCTCGGCGGCGGGGAGCAGCGACGCGACGTATCCCGCGGCCCTGGAAGGATCCTTCTTCCTCGCTTCGAATTCAGCGGTGGATTCGAATTCTCCCTTGGTCCAGAGCTTATAGCGGTTCCAAGTGAATACGGAGAACGATTTCTGGGGATAGAACATCACCAGCATGTCGAACATGTCCGCATTCTCCATGTACGGGAGGAGTTCGTTTCCTTTGTGATTGAGGAGCGCACGGCCCTTTCCGCGCCCCGCGATGATTGCGAAGGGCAGGCGCAGGGAGCCGCTCACGGAAGGGCTGAAACTGTATGGCGAAAGCCCGTCATAATCTTCCGGGAGTATCTGTTTGCCGCCGCTTTCCCTCATTCCCCACTTGCCGCCGGGCTTACGGTAGCACCAGCTGTCCGGAGCCTTTGGCCAGTAAGACAGTCCGCTGTAGACGGGAGGGACTGCTTCGACGCCATTGTCGCCACGCACACCCCAGAGGCCCTTCTTGTTCACGTAGAACCAGTTTGCCGAGGCCCATTTCCCTCCCCACTGGCGGAGCGGGGCAGTGAGGGAGACCGTGTCGTACTGAATGGGGATCACCACGCGGGCGTCCGAAGACACAGCCCCCCACTTTCCTCCGGTCTTGACAGCCGCCACCTCATTGTTGCGACTGTAGAGAACGGTGTTGTCGTAATGGTCCGGAGTGCCGGCGAGATGCTTCCCAGCTTCGTCTATCCAGCTGTAGAAGCCGTCTTTGCCGCGGGCCAGCAATTGTGCCTTGGCACCGTTGGCATGCCCGAGAGGTATGGCCTCGCAGTTATATCCTTTCAGGGTCTGTTTCCATTTCCCGTCCACCAGACAGACGGCTGAATACTTCGACCCCTTATTGTAGATTACCAGTCCTTTGGAGAGGAACCACATCCTGTCGCACCTGACTGGGCCGTAGGCAAGGGTGGCGATGAAGTCGCTTCCAGACTTGCGGATGCGGGCTATCCCGCACCAGATTTCGGGGGATACGCCCGGTATGGCCACATTCTTCGAGACGACCGTCCATCCCTCCTTCTTTGGGAGCATATTGCCTTCGCAGAGCCGCTTGAAGTCGGCACTGCCGCTCACTATCACATCCTGCCCGGCCAGCTGGAAACTGCCGAGCAAAAGAAGCACTGCGGCTAGGACAATATTACGCATAGGAACTAGAGATTAAGATGAAAGTCCATGCCGACGGTCCAGCGGCGCAGCCCGCCTCCATCTGGCGACAAGTCCAGTAGGCCATAGCCGGCCGTCAGCTTGAAGGAAAAGCCCTTCGTTCCGAATCCTGCTCCGGCCTTGAGATAGATATTGAAAGGCTTGACGCCATAATCCTTCAGGCAGTCCAGCTTCTGTTTGTTTCCATCCGCGTCCTTTGGCCAAGAGATATTGCTGCTGGAGATTTTTGATGAAAGGCAGTAGTCGAATACCGGCCCGACACAAAAATTGAAAAACCCGCTCTGCCGGTTGAACGTGACAGGCATCTGGACGTGCTGCTCATGGATGTCCGTATCGAAGTTGCCCAGGGATACCGGGCATAGTTTGGTATCGTCGTCCCAAGCGCCTGGAGCGCCCCAGAGTATGTCGTATTTGTAGTTGAGGCCCACGTTGACCATACTGGACATAGATACCGGGATACCGTATATTATGCCGGCATAGGGACCCATGCCGAAGCCGCTGGCCCTGTATCCTTCAGGAGCCTCACGGCTCAGGAATTCGTAGTTCATACCGAAATCGAAGCCCAGCTGGGCCGATGCCCCGGGGGCCGAAAGGCAAATGACTGCCAGGATAACAAAGAGAACCTTTTTCATATGCTCCTGCTTTTAATTCAACCTCACCATCGTGGTGACGACCATGCCGGCATTTCCGTCGCTTCCCACATTGGTCTTGATCTTGCCGCGGTCGGCGCCCACGACGGAGGTGTAGAAATTCAACTGCGTGCCGTTGGTCATATAGGCCACGAACTGAAGGGTAAGCGATGCCGCCTCGAAACGTTCCATCCGCAGGGTCCCGGGCACGATCTTGCCCTGGTATTCGGCAGCGCTGCTCCAGTCGAGAGTCACGTATTCGGCCGCATCCTTGGAAAGATCACACTCCCAGTAGCCGGCCGTGCCATCGATGGTATAAGCCACCCCGTCAACATACTCACCTTGATTTGAAGGATAATGGGCGGGCAACTTTCTGGTGGAAACGGTGCCGGCCTTTGGATCCAGAGTGTGAATCTCAGCACCGTCATACTCGTTTCCGCCCCACCAGCTGAGTTTGTCCGTTGTGGAGATATAAACCCCGTCCGGGTCCACTCTCCCGTTAAATGTGCAGATGAGGTTTCCGAGTGAGACTGAACTTCCGGAGACGCTAAGATTGTAGAAGTCCGTGCAGGCTACGGTCCTGGTCCAGGAATCTTTACCATCTCCCTCCTCGATTTCTTTCTCATAAGTATCTGCGTAATAAAGCTTTCCACCTATGGAAAGAAGGAAAGACTCTTTGCTGGCTTCCACCTGGAGGAGTACCGGCTCAAAGGAAGGAGGAGCGATGATTCCCTGCATTCCGCCCATCGCGCCGGGATAACCGAAAGTCCCTCCCAGACAGGTGCCTCCTGCAGGATAGAGTTTCCAGCAGGAGATATTGTTTCCCAGCACGTTGACGGCATCCAGCGTGTTGCCATTGTCCTGCAGACGGATCAGTGACGGAAGCCCTCCGTTAATGCCCTCATAATTCCATCCACCGGTCTTCACAAACAGGTCCTTTCCCAGCTGGTGGAACCAGCCGTTCAGGAAAGTGGGCTGCTTGAAGCCGTCGTCCATTCCGTCCGGTGCACCGGCCTCCAGAGTCCATTCGAACAGGGCGCCGTCGCTCTTTCGGATCAGGTAGTGTGCGCCGTGGCGATCGTGATACTCTTCGCTGAACCCGTTGATTATCTTGCTAAGGGCCGACCGTGCGGAACCTTGCGGGATCGTGCCGTTTGACCATCCTTCTTTAACGTCCAGGTGGCAGTTTGCAAGCCATATCCAGCCTTCTCCCACCGGGAAGATGAAATTGGGGCAGATTATAAGTTCGGCCTTTATGGTCTCGGCAACCTCTCCGTTGACGCCTTCTACATCTATATCATATGAGACCTGTACCATCGTTCCATCCTCGGATACGGTGTAAATGGCCCTGGGGCCCACTGTGACATCGCCCTCAGCTTTGGTGGACGCGCCGCCCTGGGCGAGGGCAAGCATCTGCGCGCCGGCAATATTGGCCTTTCGGAAAGTCACCTTGGCGTTATTATCGGCCCCCCCGAACTTGTCGCAGGAAGAAAGAAGGGCCATTGTGATGGCCAGAATGGTTAAAAGTCTTGTTCTCATACGTATGCGTGTTTTCTGCAAAGTTAGCCTACCTAAACGAATGCCTTGTGGCGGATTCCACCACAAAGAGCTGGTTTTCAATGATTTTTCGGAAGGAAATGATATCTTTGTAAAGGAATGAAATGCCTCGCCTTCATACTTTCTCTTTTGCTCGCCGGGCCGCGCTTTGTCAATTACTCTGCGGCCGACGGACTGCCTTCCAACACGGTGTATGCCATTGCCCAGGATGAGGGTGGCACCCTTTGGATAGGCACCAGGAACGGACTTGCGAGTTTCGACGGCGCCCGCTTCAGGAGTTGGAAGGAGTACGGAAGGGTGAACGCCCTAACGGTGGACCGGGATAACCGCCTGTGGGTCGGGACTACCGATGGTTTGAGGGTGAACGACGACAGGGTCGAAGGCAATATCCGGGCGCTGCTGACCGATTCCGACGGCTTCGTATGGGCCACCGTGGGCGATACGCTGCTGCTGAAACTATCCTACAAGGACGGTATCCGGGAAGAAGCCCGCTGCTTCTACGACAAACGGGATTCGGAAGGCGACTATCCCTATTATCAGATATACGAGGCCTCCAATGGCAAACTCTGGCTGGCCGGCCGGCTTGTCCGCTACCAGTTCATCGAGGACAGGGACCATCCGCAGATAACGCATCCTCTCGGGAATGACGGATTATGCCCGGGGGCATACGCAGAAGCCGGGGGAAAACTCTATTACTTTGTTGACCATACCTCAATCCTCTATTCTTATGAGGATAATAGGGCGATTCCGCACGGCCGCCTTCCCATAGCGCACGCCCGGTTGCTTACAGACAATAAAGGAATGCTGTGGGCGGCCGGCTCCTATGGCCTGGGCATCGTGGACACCGACCGGCCGGAACAGACCCGGGTACTCCGCCACAAGGCCGATGATCCCTCCAGCCTGTCTTCCGGTGAACTCTTTTGTATATTTGAAGACCGTCAGGGCAATATCTGGGTTGGCGGCGATAACGGCCTCTCCGTGCTTTCTTCTGCTTTACAGCAGGTGAGGCAGGTCTCTGCCGCCCAGGTATCCGCCCTTATGGAGGATCATAGCGGAAAGCTCTGGATCGGGACGGCCGAAAACAGGGTGTCAAGTTTGTATGAAGACAGCACCGGCACCGTTTACGTGGGCCTCTGGAACAACACCGGATGGGAGGTATGGAAGAATGGGAAAATGCTGCACAAGGACCGTCTCTCAGGCCCTCTTCCCGAAGAGCAGACAGAAGCACGGCACCTTGACGGGGCCAACTGGATTTCGGATTTTCTGGAAGACAGCCGGGGCCGGTTCTGGATAGTAACATGGGAAGGCGTGGGCCTCAACGAATGGGACCGAAAGGCCCGCCGCAGCCTGCCGCCCCGCTGGCTCAGCCCCTTCCGCTACCCTTCGCCGCAGGTGGCCTCCAGCATCTACGTAAGTTCCAGGCTCGGGAGCCGCATAATCGAAGACCTGCAGGGCAATCTGGTCTATGCCACCACCCAGGCAGGGCTGAACATAATAGATAAAGATACGGGGCTGGTAACCAAATACTTCCGAGGGAACTCCACAATTCCGGACGATTACGTAACGGATCTCTGCCTCACACCGGGCGGCACGGTCTGGGCAGCAACACGCGGCGGGCTGTGGAGTCCTTCCGGGGAGCACTTCCTGGACGGCATGCTGGTACAGTCGGTAGAGGCCGACGACAGGGGACGCCTCTGGGCCGGGACGGAAGACGGGCTGTATTTCATCGACACGGACGGCAGCACGGGCCGGGTTCCGAAAGAACTCGGCTTTCCTTCGGACATTTACGGCGAACACGTTTCATGCCGTCTTAAAGACGGATCCCTTGCCTTCGGAGGCTCTGCCGGTGCAGCCGTCTTCCACCCGGACAGCCTGATCTCCGTCCGGGCCGCAGGCAATCTGCCGCTCGCCCGCCTTGTCAGGCACCGGTACCGCCTGAACGAGGGAGAATGGACGGACGGCACCTTCACCGGGTTACCGGACAACATCCGGCCGGGGAGATATTTCCTCCAGGAACAAAGTTCAGATATCTTCGGCCGCTGGGACCGCGGGGAGACGACCGGCCGGACCATCCGTATCCCCTTCCCGCTTTGGCTCCGCTGGCCCTTCCTGCTGCTCTACGTCCTGCTGCTTTCCGCCATCGTCTATACGGTGATGAAACTCCGCGAGCGCAGGCTCCTTGTGAAGGAACTGGATATGCGAAACCGACTTTTCTCCATTATATCCCACGATCTCAGGGGCCCCGTCTCCGGAAATTACATCCTGTCACGGGAACTACTGGAGAAGGTTGACAGCCTCTCTGGGGAGCAGTTGAAGGCAGGCCTTGCTGAGTTGTCCGGGTCGGCCGAAAACGCCTCCTCCCTGCTGGAGGACCTCCTGCTGTGGTCACTCAGTCAGAGGGGCATGCTGAAGCCCGTTATGCGTGAGGTGAATCTCCTGGGCCTTGCCAAGGATGCTGTGGAAAGCGTACGTGGGCATGATGTGATTACGGTTGATATTCCCGAAAACTTGACTGTACGCACCGACCGGAACATGCTGCTTACCATCCTTCGGAACCTGTTGGACAATGCCGTAAAGGCTTCGCAGCATTCTGACATCCCGGGGGCTCTTGTCATACCGGTCACTCCTGTCATCCTGAGGAGCGAAGCGACGAAGGATCTTCTTCATGCGCGTCAGATTGTCATCATCGACAATGGCCCCGGCCTTCGGGAAGAAGCCTCCGAGTGGGGCCATGGCCTAGGCCTTGTGATTGTCCGCGAACTGCTGGATAAGCTCAGCGCCAGGATGGAAATGAAAAATCGGCCCGAAGGAGGCCTTCAAATAACAATTGACCTATGATTCATGTTCTTCTCGTAGAAGATTCCTCCGTGTTTGTTATGGGGCTCAAGCTGGCATTGCAGTCCGACAGCGGGTTTGCGTCCATTGAATCCGTCGCAACTCCAGGCGCAGCCGTAGCTTTCCTCAACGCCCATTCGGAAACGGATGTTGCCGTGGTGGACATCTCCCTGGAGTCCGAGACCGACGGCCTTACGCTGCTTGGCATCCTACGCGAGGCATTTCCTTCCGTTAAGACTCTGGTTTTGTCGCATTACAAGACTCCGGCCTATATCCTGAAGGCCATTTCTTCCGGGGCATCGGCCTATCTGGCCAAAGATTCTGCGCCTGTGTCTTCTTCCGGGGCATCGGCCTATCTGGCCAAAGATTCTGCGCCTGTGTCCATCGTGGAGGCCATTGCCGATGTTGCCGACGGCAAAAGCCTTTTCTTTGGAGAAACCATCGATGCCGACCGGATTACCTGCCTATTTGGCGGACGTGAAAATCTGCTTTCCCGTAAACCTCAGGGACTTACGCCACGCGAGCTGGAAGTGCTCCAACTCACCACATCCGGCTACTCCAATTCACAGATTGCATCGGCCCTTGAAATTACCCTCAACACAGTGGACAGTTACAAAGAGCGCATAAAAGGGAAATTCGGTCTGGACAGCATTGTAGAGTGCGTTGCCTCCGCAGTAAAGAGTGGCCTCGTGTCTGTTTAAAATTGCACGCGTGCGTACGCGACTCAACCCGCGATTGACATTTTCAACCCCCGAAGGAAATCTGACCACCTCCGAGTCATAACACCCGGCAGTATGTCTGTGTCCTTTCGGGTGTCCGGAAAACATTTATCAAAGAGTTACGGCCGCAAAGTGTCAGAATTCGGCGAGTTAATACGACTGCTTATGAGTGCTTTCCGATTTTTTGCGGACGGCAAAATTGTTGCAGATGCATAAAAGATACACGAAAGTGCGTATCTTTGCAGTGCAAAAAGGAATATGAAAAAGTTCGCATTTATAGTCAACCCGGTATCGGGAGCGAAAGACAAGACAAGGATTGTTGCAGAGGCGGAAGCGCTTTTCCCCGGCTGTGATATATTATACACCGCTCATGCGGGGCACGCAAGGGAGTTGGCTGCAAACGCCGATGCCGATGTGGTTGTCGCCGTCGGCGGCGACGGCACGGTCAACGAAGTGGCCTCCGGGCTCGTAGGGACGGAAAAGGCCCTGGGAATCATCCCCTGCGGCAGCGGCGACGGTCTTGCCCTTCACCTTGGCATCAGCAGGAACTATCATAAGGCGCTGGAGCAGCTGAAAAACGGAGTGGTCCGCCGTATTGACTGCGGCAAGATGAACGGCCGCCACTTTTTCTGCACTTCCGGTGTGGGATTCGATGCAAAAGTAGGCTTGGAGTTCTCCAAGAGCAAGAGCAGGGGACTGTGGACTTATGTGTCGATGTCCGCCCGCAACTGGTTCAGCTACAGGCCGGATCATTATAAAGTGATTGTCGACGGCGCACCCGCGTGGGAAGGGGAGGCGGTGTTCATCACCGTGGGAAACGGCTCGCAGTGGGGCAACAACGCACGCATCTGCGGCGGAGCGTCCGTAATGGACGGCCTCTTCAGCATCACGATAGTCAAGCCCTTCAGCACCATGAAATTCCCGCCCCTGCTCGTGCGCCTGGCTAGCGGCAAGGTTACGGGAAGCAGCAGCACGCTCTGCCTTCAGGGAAGGAAAGTGATTATAGAACGCAGCCAGGCCGGCCCTGCGCATTTCGACGGAGAACCGCTGGAAGAAGGCACCAGGCTCGAGTTCGAGCTTCTGCCCTCCGCTCTCAATGTAGTGACAATAGAAAATAAAAAGATATGAAGAAAACAGACTGGTTCAAATATTTCGCGCCCCGTTTCGTGGCCCTCGCGGCCGTAATGGGCTTCATACTGAGGATAGTCCTCATTTTCATGCCGCAGACCGTGAGGGACTTCGGCTTCTGGGATATCCTGCGCATCTTCGGCCTGGGCTTTCTCAACGACGTGGCTTTCAGTGCAATAGCTCTCGTGCCCGCCTTCGTCATCTACTCTCTCATGACATCCTCCAAGTACCGTAAACCGGCGGCATACATAATCGAAGGTCTGCTGGCTGCGCTGGCGGTGTATGTCATAGGATTCAACGACATTACCGACGAGTACGGTGGAGTGGTGCCGGGGATTGCCAATGCCCTGGTTGCAATCATCCTCGTGTGCTTCAGCATCAAGCTCTTCGTGCCTGCGGTGCGGGATGGCTGGCGCAAGGTTTCCGCCATCGCGCTCAGCCTTCTCTACATCATCTGCGCGGTGCTTATCTTCGTCTGCGAGATAGTGTTCTGGGAGGAGTTCGCCGTGCGCTTCAACTTCATCGCCGTCGATTATCTGGTGTATACCAACGAGGTGATAGGCAACATCATGGAGTCCTACAACATCCCTCTGATGTCGCTCGGTGTGCTGGCGGTGTCGCTGGGCATTTTCCTGCTGCTCTTCCGCCGTGCGGACTGGAAGAATGCCGGCATAGGCAGTGCCGGGGAGTATGCGGGAAACCTCTACCGCACGCTCATTTGTGCATGCATAGGATTCTTCTTCCTTCATTACGGATACCGCAATTTCGGCACTTCCAACATGTTCGTCACGCAGCTGCAGGAAAGCGGATCCTGGGACTTCCTGGAAGCCTTCGCATCCAACGAACTCGACTATAATCAGTTCTATCCCCTGATCCCTCAGGAAGAAGCCGAGGCCCTGCAGAAAGAACTCTGCGGGATGGACGAAAACGGCGTTGCGCACGTCACAAAGCCTGAAAACCCGACTCGCGACGGTTTCACGTTTGAGGGATGGTTTACCGCCACAGACGGCAACACGGAATTCGACTTCTCCGCTGCAATCACCGGCAATACGACAGCCTATGCCAAGTGGAGCGTCCCCTACATTGACGAGAAGGGCAAGCC
>ONFK01000085.1 GCA_900317065.1 uncultured Bacteroidales bacterium | reverse complement strand
GACGAGCACGTCCAGATCCTCCTTCGCGAGCAGGTCCATGAGCTCCTCCTTGCGTATGAGCACCTTCTCCCTGGCCGTGATGTCCTTGAAGATGATTTCGGAAGTCACCCCGGGGATGGGCTCTTCGCGGGCGGGATAGATGTCCAGCAGGATTACTTTGTCCAGACCGCTGAGCGCCTTCGCGAATTCGGGAGCAAAATCCCTGGTACGCGTGAACAGATGGGGCTGGAATACGCCGGTTATCTTTCTGCCGGGGAATATCTCCCGGATCGATGATATGGCTGTGGCGAGTTCTGCCGGATGGTGCGCATAGTCGTCGATGTATGTGAGACCGGGCTCGTTGATGTGCTCGTCCAGACGCCTCTGCGCGCCCTGGAAGCTGCCGATGGCTTTCTTGATCGCCTCCGGAGCCACTCCGTGGCAGAGGCACACTGCTGCCGCGGCTATGCTGTTCTCCACGTTCACCCAGCCCAGGGTGCCCACCCTGATTGCGGGAATCACTCCTCCGGGATAATGCAGGTCGTAGCTGAAATGTCCGTAGGAGTCCGCATGCATGTTCGCAGCGTAGTAATCTGCACGGCTGTCGTCCAGGTGATAGCGGAAAATCTTCGCGGGTGTGTCTTCGCCGCTGAGGGGAAGGCCCAGCTTTGCGATAAGTATCTTTTTGGTCTGGGATGCGAACTGGCGGAAGGCCTCCTGCACGTGGGCGAGGTCGCCGTAAATGTCGAGGTGGTCTGCATCCATTGCGGTAATGACCGAGATGTCCGGATGCAGCTGGAGGAAACTCCTGTCGTATTCGTCCGCCTCCGCGACGACGACGTCGTTCTCGCTCATCAGCAGGTTCGTCCCGTAATTCTTCGAGATGCCACCCAGAAAGGCGGAGCATCCCTCCCCGCACTCGGTGAGGATGTGCGCGATCAGTGTGGATGTGGTGGTCTTGCCGTGCGTGCCTGCGACTGCGAAGCATTTCTGGCCTATCGTGATTTCTCCAAGCATGCGGCTGCGCTTGATCACTCGGTAGCCGTTCTCGCGCACGTACTGCAGCTCCTTCATGCTGTCCGGGACAGCAGGGGTATAGATCACCAGCGTGTCCTCCACCCTGGTGGGGATATAGTCCGTGTTGTCTTCGTAGTGGATGGCGATTCCTTCCTTTTCCAGCTGGCGGGTAAGGTCGGAGGGCGTGCGGTCGTATCCGCCCACGCTGAAGCCCTTGAACTTGTAGTAACGGGCTATGGCGCTCATTCCAATGCCGCCTATCCCTATGAAGTAAATGTTCGAGTATGCCATCTTATACCAGTTTGTATATTTCTTCCGCAATCGTCCCGGCCGCATCGAGCCTGGCCAATGGCGCGACGTTCTTTTCAATCTCCGCGATCTTCTCAGGGTCGCCAGCGAGGGCAATCGCAGTGCCGAGAAGTTTCTCTTCCGCTTCGCAATCTTTCACGATGAGCGCCGCCCCCTTGTTCACCAGGGCCATCGCATTGTGTGTCTGATGGTCTTCGGCCACATTCGGAGAAGGCACGAACACTGCCGCGCGACGGACTGCGCATATTTCGGATATGGAGGATGCCCCGCTGCGGGAAATGACCACATCCGCCGCTGCATAGGCCAGGTCCATCCTTGCGATGAAGTCGGAGTTCTGCACTCCAGGGACGTTCCGTCCGGCCATGAATTCGTCTATGCCCTTCTTGTAGTATTTCCCGCACTGCCAGATGACTTCGACGTCCTCTCCTCCGGGGCAGCCGTCACCTATCCATTTCTTCATGGCCTTGTTGAGAGTGCCGCTGCCAAGGCTCCCGCCTACGATGAGCAGGTGTTTTTTGCCCGGGGTGAGGCCGTAGAATCTGAGTGCTTCGGCCTTGTCGGCTTCGGTGAAGGGGTGGAATTCCTTGCGTATGGGGTTGCCGCTGAACACTATCTTGTCGGCGGGGAAGAAACGCTCCATGCCGTCGTAGGCCACGCAGATGCACTGCACCTTCTTCGCGAGCATCTTGTTGGTGAGTCCGGCGAATCCGTTCTGCTCCTGGATGAGGGAAGGAATCCCTTTCGCGGTGGCCTTCTTCAGAAGGGGAGCGCTGGCGAATCCTCCAACGCCTATTGCTATGTCCGGCTTGAACTCGTCGATCAGGCGGGCGGCCATCCTCTCGCTCTTGAGCATCAGGAACGGGACTTTGATGTCGTTCACGAGATTCTTCCAGCTGAGCTGGCGCTGCAGCCCGCGTATGGGCAGGCCCGCAATCCTGTAGCCGGCGGCAGGCACTTTCTCCATCTCCATCTTCCCCTCCGCTCCCACGAACAGGATCTCGGTCTCGGGATTCAGTTCCTTCAGTTTGTCCGCAATGCTTATGGCCGGGAAGATGTGTCCTCCCGTGCCGCCGCCGCTGATGATGGCGCGAATCTTCTTATATTCCATATTGTTCGTCATTCAATTCTTCGTTTATGTTGTGTCCGGTCTCGAAATCGTCAAGGTCGGAAAGCGAGTTCTCTATCGCAACCGGTTCCTGCGTGAGGTCGACAAGCGGATCTGCGTTCTTCTGCTCCCTTTCTATCCGCTTGGAGGCTATCTTGCTGATGGACAGGATTACTCCGAATGCGATGCAGAAGCAGAGGAAGGCGGACGCACCGTGGCTGACCAGCGGGAGCGTCTGCCCCGTCATCGGCCCTATGTCCACGTTTACGCATATATGCAGGAAGGCCTGTCCGGAAATCAGCAGGGTAAGGCCCGCCACGGCCAGTTTGGCATACATGTCCTTGCCGCAGTTGCGCACTATGATGGCGCTTCTTGCGAGCAGTGACAGGTAGAGTATTATGATCACTATTCCACCCAGCATGCCGTACTCTTCGATGATGAAGCTGTACATGTAGTCTTCGGAAATATCCGGCACCACGTAACGCTGCGTGCTCTGTCCGGGGCCCTTGCCCAAAAATCCTCCCTGATGCACGGCGATCTTCGCGCTGTATGGTTGCCTGATTTCGTCCAGGGCCTGATAGTATTCTATGCTTCCGGGCTTGGAATTCATCACCCGGGCTTCGTAGTCCTCTTTGTCGAAGACGCGGGAGATGCCGGTGCCTATGCGCCCCATCATCTTGCCGTCGGAAATCTTGTAGATCCCGATGCAGAGCGCGAGCGCTGCGACGCCTGCGAGCATGAGGAAGAACATATCCCGGCCTGAGCCGCCTCCAAGCAGAATAACCAGGAACATTATTCCTCCGGTGAACAGGGCTGCGGAGTTGCTCCCGGGAAGCAGCATCAGAGTCGTGACGAGGAAGGGGGCGTAGATGTAGAAAATCTTCTGATGCAGTTCGTTGTCGCTGAAGAGTTTCAGCTCTTTCTTCTTGAATGCGTCAATCGCCCAGGCGAGATACAGCACCATCGCGACCTTGACCACTTCGTTTACGTGCAGCTGCAGGGGACCCACCTGGATGATACGGCGCGCTCCGTTGATTTCGATGGAACGTACGAATCCAAGGTCTATGCCGGAAATCAGCAGGGCGAGGAGCCCCGCGGAAAAGATGAAGCCGAGGCTCGATGCCTTGCGGAAGAACTTTAGGCTTGGGATGATGTAGCAGACAAGAATCAGCGCGATTCCGAGAAGGACGATCTTCAGGTGGTCCCATACCAGGTCCAGACGGCTCTGGCCCGGGCCGAGCAGCCTGGATGTGGACGAGAAGATGCACAGGACGGAGAACATGATCAGGATCAGCACTATGATCCAGACCACCTTGTCTCCTTCGGTGTTCTCGAAAAAGTTCCAGAGTGTTCTTTTCCTGCCTGTCATCTTAAAGCCTTCTTACTGCTTCCTTGAATTTCTCACCGCGGTCCTCGTAGTTCTTGAAGAGGTCGAAACTTGCGCAGCAGGGGCTCAGGAGCACAACGTCTCCTGCATCCGCAAACTCTGCAGCCGCCTTCACCGCCTCTTCCGCACTGAGAGCGTCCTTTATTTTCCCGCTGCCGACGATTCCCTCGAAGGCCGCGTGTATCTTGCTGTTGTCCACGCCCATGCAGACTATCGCCTTGACCTTGTCCTTCACAAGATCGTTCAGCACGCTGTAGTCGTTGCCCTTGTCCTTTCCGCCCACTATCCAGACCACGGGTTTGGTCTGGCACTCGAGGGCGTACCATGCGGCATCCACGTTGGTGGCTTTGGAGTCGTTGATGTAGAGGACTCCGCCTACGCTGAGGACGGGTTCGAGCCTGTGCTCCACGGCCTTGAAGGTCTTGAGGCTGTTGCGGATGACCTCGTTGTCGATGCCCGCGGCCTTTGCTGCGAGTGCCGCCGCCATGGAGTTGTAGATGTTGTGGCGGCCTCCGAGTGCAAGTTCCTTCAGGTAGATCTCGCTTTCGCTCTGCTCGTAGCGCACCACAATCCTGTCGTCACGCAGGAACGCGCCCTGCTTGACCTCCGTCTTCTGGGTGAAGGGCAGCATCTTCGCCTGGAGCACTATCTTGTCGAGATGCTCGATGGTGATGGCGTCGTCGGAGTCGAAGATGAAGCAGTCCTCCGGGCGCAGGTTCTGCGTAATGCGGAACTTGGCGCGAATATAGTTCTCGAAGTTGTAGTCGTAGCGGTCGAGATGGTCGGGAGTGATATTGGTGATGATGGCGATGTCCGGACGGAAATCGTAGCAGTTGTCCAGCTGGAAGCTGCTGATTTCCAGCACGTAGTAGTCGTGCTTCTCGGTCGCCACCTGCATCGCGTAGCTCTTGCCTATATTTCCTCCGAGGCCCACGTTGAGTCCGGCGTTCTGCAGCAGGTAATAGATGATGCTGGTGGTTGTCGTCTTGCCGTTCGAGCCGGTGATGCACACTTTCTTGGCGCTGTCGTAGCGCGCCGCGAATTCTATCTCGGAGATTATGTGCGTGCCCTGCTCCGTGAGTTTGCGTACCATAGGCGCGGTGGAGGGGATGCCCGGGCTCTTGACGACCTCGTCGGCGTTCAGTATCAGAGACTCCGTATGCCCTCCCTGCTCGAAGGGGATGTCCCATTCGCGCAAGGTCTTGATGTATTCTTCCTTTATGCTGCCGTTGTCGGAAAGGAAAACGTCGAATCCCTTCACCTTTGCGAGCACGGCGGCTCCTACTCCGCTCTCGGCCCCGCCGAGAATGACCATTCTGTTCATATAGTGTGTTTTATCTAATCTTCAACAATGCAAGTGTTCCTACCGCCAGGATGATTCCGACTATCCAGAAACGCGTGACTATGCGAGGTTCCGGCATGTCCTTCTTCTGGTAGTGATGGTGGAGTGGCGCCATGCGGAATACGCGGCGGCCTTCTCCATATTTATGTTTGGTATATTTGAAATAGTACTTCTGTATCAGCACGCTGAGGCTTTCCATGAAGAAAATGCCGCAGAGCAGGGGGAGGAGGAGTTCCTTGCGGATGAGCACCGCGCTTACTCCTATGATGCCACCGATGGTGAGACTGCCTGTGTCTCCCATGAAGACCTGTGCGGGATAGGTGTTATACCAGAGGAATCCTATCAGGGAGCCGACCAGGGCGGCCATGAAGATGGCGATCTCACCGGTGCCGGGGATATACATGATATTGAGGTATTCCGAATTCAGTACGTTGCCGGAAAGGTATGCGAGCAGGCCGATCACCACCGCTACCAGGGAAGATGTGCCGGCCGAAAGGCCGTCAAGGCCGTCGGTGAGGTTCACTCCGTTGGAGCAGGCGAGGATCACCACGATGATCATTATCATGTAGATGCCCCAGGAGCAGTACACCCCAAGCTGCCCTTTGAAAGGGGAAAGCCAGGAATAGTCGAACTCGTGGGCCTTCACGAAGGGGATGGTGGTCACCAGCTGGTCGGTGGGAATGTCGCTGCTGATGCATACGGTCAGGGCCACTATGAGACCGAGGCCGAACTGGAGCACGAGTTTTCCCTTCTCCGAAAGCCCTTCCTTGTTGTGCTTGAACACCTTGATATAGTCGTCGGTGAAGCCTATTCCGCCGCACCAGACCGTCGTCAGGACGAGCAGCTGGATATAGATGTTGCTGAGGTCGCATATCAGCAGTACGGAAACCAGCAGCGAAACCAGAATGATGATTCCACCCATGGTCGGGGTGCCCTTCTTCTCCATCTGACCCGCAAGGCCGAGGTCGCGTATGCTTTCGCCGATCTGCTTGCGCTGCAGCCACCGGATGATGCGGCCTCCTGCGAAAAAGGCGATCAGCATGCTCAGCACGATGGCGGCCATAGCCCTGAAAGAGAGGTAGGTCATCAGCCGGATTCCGGGGAATCCCGTGTCCTGCAAATAATTGAATAAATGGTACAGCATTACTTCAACAGTTCAAAAATCTCGTTAACTATCTCGCGTTCATCGAAATGATGCTTGATCGTTCCGATGATCTGGTATGTTTCGTGGCCCTTGCCTGCAATCAGGATCGTGGAAGAAGGCTTTGCAAGAGTAATGGCGGCCTTTATGGCTTCTTTGCGGTCCGTGATGCATACCGCCTTCAGCAGTCCGGATTTCGTGAATCCCGTCTTGATTTCCTCTATTATCGCATCCGGGTCCTCGGTGCGGCAGTTGTCGGAAGTGACGAATACGCGGTCGGCAAGTTTCTCGGCTATGGCGGCCATTTCGGGGCGCTTGCTCCGGTCGCGGTCGCCGCCGCATCCGAACAGGCAGACCAGCTCGCGTTCGGGAGAAATGTCGCGCAGGGTCTCCAGCACGTTCTCCAGGGCGTCGGGCGTATGGGCGTAGTCTATCACTACCGCAAGGTCGCGGGGGCCGCGCAGGGTCTCAAGGCGTCCGGGAGCCGGCTCCAGCTTGCTTATGGCAAGCAGGGCTTCTTCCGACGGCGTGCCGAGGGCGAGCGCCG
>ONFK01000286.1 GCA_900317065.1 uncultured Bacteroidales bacterium | reverse complement strand
GTCCACGAAGACGCCGTTGTCGCGGAAGTAGTTGGCGCTTGCCACGAAGTTGGTCCTGTCGTTGGAACTGCGCACCTGCACCGTGGTGTTGTCGGACACGGGAACGTCCCTGAGAACGAGGTCAGCCCAGTCGGTATTGGTGGTCCAGGTAGTCTGCAACTCCTCTATGGAAGGATAGTAAATACCCGCAGAGTTCACTGCACCGACATACAGAGGGGTGAGCCCCGCGTTTGTCTTGGCTTCGTTCTGGGTAATGGCCATCAGCACCGGGTCCCGCCAGATATTGAGTTCCGAGGTCATCTGCGAGAGGGTGGTCTGCTGGCGCACGCTGATGCTGGTACGGTTGGCGGAAGCCTTGGTGGTCGTGATGAGGATCACGCCGTTGGCGCCTCGGGAACCATAGATGGCGGATGCGCTCGCATCCTTCAGGACCTCCATAGAAACGATGTCCTGAGGGTTGATCTGCGCCAGGTTGCCTGCATCGCCGAAAGGGAATCCGTCCACGACGAGCAGCGGAGCGTTCGAGCCCCTTACCGACGAGTTGCCGCGGATGCGCACCACGGAAGCAGCACCGGGTTCCTGTGAGTTGTTGGTAACCTGCACGCCTGCCACACGTCCCTGCATCAGGCTTTCAATGGAATTGGAGGGTTTGGAAACGAGGTTTTCCGGATCAAGCGATGCCACCGAACCGGTGAGGTCGCTTTTTTTCATGCGTCCGTAACCGATAGCGACGGTCTCTTCGAGCATGAAGGAGGATTCGTTGAGAACGATGTCGATGACAGCCCTGCCGTTGACTGCAACGCTGGCATCTTCATAGCCCAGGCAGCTGACGGTGATCACGGCGTCGGAAGCCACTCCGTCGATAGCCCAGGATCCGTTTGCCGAGGTGACCGAGTACTTGTTCGTGCCACCTACGAGCACGGCAGCTCCGACGACGGGGTTGCCGTACTGGTCATTCACCTTTCCGGACACACGGCCCGTGGTCTGGGCAAGGGCCGCGCTCGGAGCCAAAAGGCAAAGGACCGCAAAGAAAAAGCATAAAAGACTCTTTTTCATTGTTGTTCTGATTATTGATTATCCATAAAATCAAGTAGTTCGCTTACCGGACATGTGGCCACTCCCACATATCTGTCGGCACCGCCGTAGTAGACGTAGAGAATACCGTCCTTCACGACATTCCCCGTCGGAAAGACACATCCCGGGTAGAAGCCTTCCCTTTCGAAAGGAAGTTCCGGTTCGAGTATCGGTTCCCTGGTACGGGCCAGCACCTTGAGCGGATTGTCGCGGTCCAGCAGCATAGCCCAAACCGTATAGTCCGCCAGGCCGCCGTCCGCCACTCCGTGATAGAGCACCAGCCAGCCGCGGTCGGTGAGTATGGGAGGGGTGCTGCCGCCTATCTTCTCTTCCTTGGTGCCGGGGCGGCCCTGGATGAGCAGATGGTCTTCGACGCTTTCCCATTTGAGCAGGTCGTCCGAGAACTTCAGCCAGATTGAAGGGAATTCGGTGGCATCGGTGTGCTTGGGCCTGTGGAGCATTGCGAACTTGCCTCCGATCTTCTGGGGGAAGAGTATCACGTCCCTGTCATCCTGGACGGCGGAGGTGATGCGTCCGAGACGCTGATAAGTGCGGAAGTCGCGGGTGCAGGCAAGGCCGGTGTTGCCGAGATTCTCCCTCAGGGCGAGGGGCGCGAACTCATCGACATCCGGTTTGAGCACCCAGTCGTGGGGGAAGGTCCAGTATCTGCCGGGAGCCATCGCCCTGTAGGCGTAGGTGATGTAGAAGGTGTCGCCGAATTTCACGATCCGGGGATCTTCCACGCAGCCGCTGTCGGGGCCGTCGGCGCTGGGGCCGAAGACCGGAAGGGCGCTCTCGCGCTTGAAATGGAATCCGTCGGTGCTGGTGGCAAGGCCGAAACGGATTACGTGCTTCTCGTCATCGCCGGCGGCGCGGTAGAGCATATAGAACGTTCCGTTGTCAAGTATTACACCGGGATTGCAGACTACCAGGTTCTCCCACTCATTGGCGGGATTAGGAGAGAGGATGGGGTTTCCCCCGTATCTAAGCAGTTTCATTATCTGAAAATGAATAATAATAAAAGACTCATCACGATCAGGCCGGAAGCCATTACCCTGTAGTTCTGCCACCACTTTCCGGCTTTGAGTTCAGGCGTCTCCGACTTGAAATC
>ONFK01000086.1 GCA_900317065.1 uncultured Bacteroidales bacterium | reverse complement strand
TTAAAATAGAGTTAATGGAATAACTTAAAGGTTTATTCCATTTCTTTTTAAAATTTTTCTTGGATTGTCAACGGTTGCTTTTAAAATTTCTTCTTTTGTCATTCCAGCTCCCAATCCAATTTCCACTCCTCTTTCAAAGGTAATTATATTATCTGGGGAATGGGTATCTGTATCGATTACAAGATCGTTTCCAACTTCCCTTGCAATGTTTGCTACATGTCCGTTTCCTAAACAGTGGCCATTTCTTGCACTTATTTCTAAAGCAACATCATTCTTCTTAGCTATTTCTGCTTCTTCACGAGTGATAAGTCCAGGGTGACCTAAAATATCAATTTCCTTACAGCTTACAGCCGCGAAATTAGTACCTTCAACAACAGGCTCATTTAATGTTTCACCATGAACAACTACAATCTTAGCGCCTAATTCACGTGCTTTATCTGCAAGGTCTGGAATGGATTCGACAGGAGCATGAGTGATTTCAGCACCTAAAACTACTGTTATGTCCCAATTATTGTTTATGTCATCAATTGCATCACTGATATCAGGTATTGTATGGATGTTTGAGTAATCAACATGATCTGTAATGGCTATCGCTTCATGTCCTAAGACTAATGCTCTTCTTGCAAGTTCAGATGGCAATAGTTCCCCATCACTAAATAAGCTGTGCATATGCAAATCAATTCTTTTATAAGTCATTGAATATCTCCTTTGAGTAAAATAATTATTTTTCTTCTTTTTTCTATATACTATTTCTCATAAATTATAAAATTTTATAAATGTTAAAAATCTAATTTTATATTAATTAAATAGAATATTTACTTAATGTTTAATATTTTTATTCTCATAATTAATAAACTTATTATTTAAATTTTCAAGTGAAGTGTTAAAATGATTTCCGTATTTGTTCCATCTCATATCACTGGATTTTTCAGTATTTTTGACAATGAAAACCCTCTATTAAAGGGCTCTTTAGGAGCTGGAGTGCTATTGGATAAGGGGGTCATCACTGAAATCGAAAATGGTGATGGAAATGATGGATTATCTGTTCTTATAAATGGCAAAAAGGATTATTATAATGAGGTAATAATTTTAAAGACAATTGAAATAATGAAAAAAGACTTAAATAAAGTAGATGTCGATTTTAATTTAGACAATATTCTCATCAGTCAAACAATTCAAGTTCCAATCGGGTGTGGATTTGGAAGTTCTGCTGCATCTGCAATAGGTACGGCTGTTTGCATTAACGAATACTTTGATTTAGGTTTGTCTATGGAGGAATGTGGCAAATATGCTCATTTAGCTGAGGTTTCTTTGGGAACCGGACTTGGGGATGTCATTGCTGAATTGTCAAAAGGAATTGTCCTTAGAACTAAAGTGGGAGCGCCAGGATATGGTAAGACAAAGTCAATAGTTCCTCATGAAAAGACAGGATTTGGAGTTTTTGAGTCCTTGCAATCTGATTTTTATGTGATTACCAAAACACTTGGAGAAATTTCTACCGCTTCAATTATTCAAGACCCTAAACATAAGAAGGTCATTACAGAATTTGGATTGGAAATTCAAGAGGAATTCAATAAAAAGGATGATGGGATTGTAATTGGATCCAAATTTAAAAACAAGTTTAATGTAGCTGTTGATAGTGAATTCAATGAAGAGGAAACCATTAAGAAGTTTATGAATTCATCATTGTCCTTTGCTAAAAAGACTCATTTGATTAATGATGAGCTATTGAAAATCGTTCATCAATTGCATGGAAAGGTGCTTGGAACTTCAATGGCAATGCTTGGAAATACTATTTTTGCAATAGCCAATGAAGATCAGAAATTAAAGCTAGAAGCGGAATACTATAATGAATTTGATTTCTATAAAATGGATACTGGGGGTATTCGCATATTAAAAAGAGATCAACATCCTTAACATTTCCTTTTTGACCAAAGGCTATCACACTTGGGAATATATCAATTCTCCCATCAATATCTGGCCTATTAGTAAAATAATCCTTGAAAGACTGCGCAATTTTAATAGAGCCCTCTCCCTCATCGGTTCGTGGATCGGTTACGTGGTTAATGATCTCAACCATGGTGTATGAGTAATTTGTGGTTAGTATCCAAATATAACATATTATTCTTTATGATCCAAATGATCCGTTACCATCAAATAAAAGAAATCCGTAGACCATGTCCACGGATTATCATTTGAATATTATTCTCAACGTATATATCACATAATTACCCCATCATTAATCATTTTCTCTTCCACGTTACTCCATGGTTTTTCTATCTCATGAACAATCTCACTAAACATCTTTATAACAACATCTTCATAAACCGGGCTAGGCTTCTTATTCTTTTTTCTTGCCTCTTTACGTAGAACGTAAATCTGTTTAATCCTAGAGTAGGATGGATCAACACTCTTATCAACATTGTATTGTTCGGTTACAACATAGAAGTTAGAATAAGGACTTCCGGACTTGATTTCATTTGCGGTAGCGACTGCGCCCTCAAGCATCGTCCTATCCAAATAGGTCTTACACTCAATTGCGACCACGGGTATATTGATGGGTTCTTCTAAATCACTTCCATTAATATTGACATCAAGAGCCCTGTAAATGGTGTAATCCTGATCTTTCTCATTTATCCCCGTATACACATTATCAACAAATGATTCAAAGTTTTTTGAGTAAAAATACAGATTGGTGTATGCTGTTGCACTTCCATGCCGAATAACACCTTCAGTATCCTGAATTTTCTCCCTTATTTCATTGATATAATCCCGGAACAACAGATATAAAAACTCCTCCAGGATGGTAGAGCGCAGTTTTGTCTGTGCATTGAAGAATGAAAGGAAATTCTTATTATCGTAGAAAAAGTTATAGTACTCGTTCAACAGAGCCACTCTTTTACTAATGGCCTTATTCTTATAACCACTGATAGCCAGATTGGCATTCAAATAATGGACGTAATGAGTGGAAATGTCGTCAAGCGCCTTTATAGCCTGCTTCGATTCTGACTTTGAATATAATGACTGAATCTTGGCCGCATGGACCAGATTTGAATCAAAAGCTAATGCATCTGCGATAGTTTTTAGTGTTTTCATTATAAAAAGTTTAATTGTCATTCAAGATGTTAATAACACAGTCTCCTATTGCTTTCGCCAGCAATACCGGAACCGCATTACCAATCTGCTGATACTGGCTCAAGCCTTTTTCCCAACTCATTTTTGTTCTCATTCCTTCAAAGATGAAGTCATCGGGAAAAGACTGTAATCTAGCGCCTTCCCGAGCCGTGAAATTGCGATTCAGATGTGGATGTATGAAATTTGATTGGAACGATGCAGCTATAGTTGGAGCTGGCTGATTACCAAATAACCGCTGGTTATTCTGATGGAACTTAATACTCGACTTTTCATCGGGCGCTCCGCGTTTGACCGCACCATGAGTTTCCCATACATCAACCAGAGATTGCCCAGGTTTAATGGCCTTGAATCGTGCGATTAATCTGGGCGTATGGTGCATTGCCACATGATTCGTTACATACTTCATGTTCGCCCTCATAAGTTCCTGATACTCATTTTGAGGATCTCTTGGATACTCCATAACCTCTGCCCCCTGGCATGCCTCAATTTGCGGCAGATCAGAAATGGCCTCATCCACGGTTATCTTATGGTCCAGCTGTGCCGGTTCAGGGAAGCGGGGTGTTAAATGCAAATCCTTACGAGTACCAATAATGATAACTCGTTCCCTGTTCTGAGGTACCCCATAATCGGAAGCGAGCAAGACCTTATATTCAACGTCGTAACCACCAAAGTCCCCAGCATGACGGAATTCGTCGAGAATGGTATTCAGCACTTCCCCGTCTTTCATTGATAATAGTCCCTTGACATTCTCCATAACGAAGACTCTAGGAGAATACCAGTTGATGAACTTAACAAAGCCGAAGAACAAGCGGTTTCTCGGATCATCGGCAACTTTGTTCCTTCTTTTATTTGCGAGGCTGAAGCCTTGGCAAGGTGGTCCGCCGATAATAATATCCGGTACTTCTCCTTTGATTAGTTCATCTACCTCTTCCTTCGTAATGAGAGTAATGTCCTTGCAAAGAAAAGGCACTCCGGGGAAATTCCTACAGAAAGTCTTCTCGCAGTTTTCATCAATGTCTGAAGCAAAAATTGAACGTATTCCCGCCATGGAAAAACCCTTGGTCAAGCCGCCACAACCAGAGAACAAATCAATAGAGGTTAAGGCATGATCAGGGTAATGGAAGTCGTAGCTTATCCCCTTTATAACCTCGTCAAGCATAATGGGAGAGTCATCAAAAACAGACCCAGAAGAATCGCGTTGTCTCTTCTTCTCCTTGACTTGTGGCCGTTGAGCCGCGATAATCTCGCGGCCGGTCAAATATATGGGCTTACCATCAATCCACGTAGTCCTTTCTCTATACAATGCCAGTATCTTTGAAACATCTACTTCCGGGAAAGAGCATTCATAAAGCAACTTATATACAAGATAGTCGCCTTTAGGATCGACATATCCCGACTGCCTCATCTCCTCTTCTGTGTATACGGAACTACCACCGGCCTTATAGCAATAAACGACCTTCTCATTCCCGAATTCATAAAGAATAACATAATCCGGGTTGGCAATCCTGGGATTCTCTTTGTTAATCCATCCATTCCTCCCTTTTCCGAGCCGGACATTATACTTTCCGCAGGTTTGCTCATCTACCTTGACTCGGATCCATTCCAGCTGCTGCTTCTGATCTGTTCTGAAGCAACCAATCAGAAATATATCCTTCTTACATTGTTGCAAAGTCTTATCCGTCTCGGGCGCGAGGGCAGCCTGATCAAAATCAAACTCAAAAAAAAGGTCTTGTTGTTCTGCAACTATACTTGCCATATCAAAACAATATCTCCTGCATAAAATCAGTTTGTAAATATACAAAAAAGATGTTCTTATTCCAATGCTTCATGTATCATCCCCTTGCTGGACATATACCCCACACTCTTCGCGGCAACGGCCTGCGCCTCCACGAGGGCCTTCCGGGCATCAACAGCATCGAGGCTCGCGATGTCCTTAAAACCGTTCCTGAATAGCATATTGATGAATGTGGCGGTAGTCCAGTCCACCGCCCCTCGTAAGCTCCAGCGAAGGCCCTCTGGAGCCCTTCCGGCGAGTCGTCCAGGCTTGCCTGGGGGCGGGAATCCCAGCCCATCCACGCCAGCATGCACATCACATTGCCGCAGGTGCCTCCCACCTCAACCACCACGGTACGGTCTTCGAATGGCCTCAAGGCCGGCCAGGCGGGGTATTGCCTCTCCAGAATTGTATCGAGCATGTAGATTCCCGATCCTATGACGGTTTTCTTCATACCAGTGTTATTTCAAAGTCAGCAAATAATCATTGAAATCCACCAGTATCTCCTTGAGGTCGGGCTTAAGCATGTTGAAGACCTTCTCCGCCCAGGGGCGGGGGATCTCCATGCCGGGGGTCGCCGCCGAGAGGGCCCCGGCGATGGCGGCTATGGTATCCGCATCTGTGGCAAGGGACACGGCGTTGCGGACGGCCTCCTCGTACGTGCCGGACTGGAGCCAGCAGCAGAACGCCTGGGGGATGGACACGTCGCAGTTGTAGCTGTGGTCGGCTGTGCGGCGGATCTCCTCTACGGGAGTGGAGAAGTCATAGCCCCAAGTGGTCTCTACATGGCGGCGGACTTCATCCTTGGAGTGCCCAGTGCGAGCGAGGAAGATCCCAACGGCAACGGCCTGTGCTCCGCGCACCCCCTCGTCGGAGTTGTGGCTCACCTCAGCAGTTAGCCTGGCAAGGTCGAGCGCCTCTTCCAGGCTCTTCGCAGCCCATCCACAGGCGCCGACACGCATCGCGCTGCCGTTGGTGTTGCCGCCGTAAGGGAGGTGCTCCACGCTCCGCAGCCATCCCTTGAAGCGGTGGCTGTACCCGGCGCGGGGATAGCTGTTGCATAGCTGGACCATACTCTGCACGAGCTTCTCCCTGGTGCGGTCGCCCATCAGCCAGCGGGCTATGGACAGCGCGCCTATGGTATCGTCCGTGGGATGCGAGCCCGCGGGGAACAGCGGAAAGTTGAAGTCCTTCGTGCGGTGGTGCTCGTAGCGGCACCCTACCGTATCCCCCACCACCAGGCCCATAAGGCCGTCCACAGGCGCTTCGATGCCGGAAAAGTCGCGCGGCGGAACCGCTGGAGGGTTCTCTCCTAGCCGTTGCACCAGGGCATCCATATCTTCAGGGCTGAAGGGCACCGTGGCGATGCCTGCCCCGGCAGCGGCACGGTCATCGCGCGGGCAGTCGGAGACGCACACCACTTCCGACGGCTCGAGGTTCAGTTTCGCCAGGGCCACGAACATGAGGTCGGGCATGGGTTTGCGATAGTTGCCCCATCGGTTCAGGTCGAACCCGCCAACGACCACGTCGACGGCTATTCCCTCCCTCCCGAGGGCCTCGATCACCTCGGTCCTTCCGTGGTTCGAGACCACGGCTGTGCGGATGCGGCGCTCCCGGATGGCAGCACCGAGAGGCCCACGGAGCGCGCGGACGGTGTTGGAGTTGAAGATGATTCCTTTGAAGTTACTTGATGTCATGATGATCGGAGACTTTTCTGTGATTGCGACGATGGTGGCAAAGCTCGGGATGGGCGCGCTTCCAGGCGCCGGTACTGCTCATGTCACCAAGGGAAAGAGCGCGCCTGAGCGGACAGGTTATGAAATCCAAGGACTTGTCGTGGTGCCGTCTCGAAGCCGAGCCGCTCCAGGATGTCGACGCTTCGCTGCCCGTGGCCGCGACCGTCACGCCTTGCTGTCTTCCCGAGGTCGTGGAACAGCCCAGCGATGGCGATGCTGTCGGCAGGCAATCCGCCAGCATGGGCTAGCATGTGTTCATAAACCTCAAGGGAGTGCTTCGCGAGGCCACCGTACTCCTTGTGGTGGCCGTAGCAGCCACGCTTGAAATAACTCGAGTTCTCGAGATACCCTATCACCGCCTCGATGCCGGGGCGCCCTGTGGCGCGGAGTATCGCGATGATCCTTTCCTTTACGTCATTCATATGCGTCTGTATCATAGTGTCTTCCAATATATCAGCGTGCCGCTAGGGAGATCCCGTAGCCGGCGTGGCGCGACGGGGCCGGAAGGATGATGCTGTCCAGCAGAGCGCCAAGGTCCGACATGGCCCCGGTTATGTCGTACACCGCGTATTCCATCAGGGGGAATATGCTCAGGGCGAGGTAGGACCTCTCCCCGTGGGAGTACTTGACCGCTTCGGTGTAGCCGCTGTTCCGCACCCTCATGCATGCCTCCGTCTCCCTCACCACCCTGCGGCTCCTGTATCCGACTTGGCGCAGCCCCAAGCTGTCCAGGCTGCGCAGCCTCACCGCGCCGGCAACCTCGTTATGGTATCCGAAGCAGAGCCACTCGGGCACGCACTCGCGGTACTTCCGCAGCGTGAGGTGGAAGGGTGCACCGCAGGCGGAGAAGTCCGTCCAGTTCCCTGCGAAGCCCCAGCACTGGATGAAGCAGATCATCTTCGGGGCTATGCGGCGGCTGCAGTACAGCTGCTGGAACGTGGCGAGTCCCTCCCCGCAGACGTATAGGACCGAAAGCCGCTCCGGGCCGTGGATCTCGGTCTTGACCGCATCACGCTCGAACACCACCCAGCACGCCTTGTGCTCGGGGCCCTCACCACCGAGGAAAGTGTCGTGGTATCCGCCCCTGCGGCCATCCACCGACTTGGGTACGCACTCGAGCTTCCAGCCCTCCGGAACGTATTCGGATAGGTCCAGTAGACGGTGACCGAGCACGTGGTAGCCATGCATAGTGTGTGCCTGTGCGAGGAAGTCCTCCACGGAGAGGAGAAAGTCGCAGTAGACGTAGCTGTCCACCCCGAGCCGCCTCCACGTGGTGTTGCACAGTTTGATTGGGGTCCCGTCCTCGTTGCTGGCGGGGTAGTACACGGAATCCTTCAGCATGTCGTCCAGCGGAACGGGTCCGTTGGCGATAAGGTCAGCTGTGAGATGGTCAAGTTTCATGGTTCTAAGCGTCTTGCGGTTTGAGCCAAACACCTCCGTCCGCTATGAGGACGGCCTTCCGTCCAAGCAGCTCCAACCCTATGGCCCCGTCAAGGCCGCAGCCGCTTATCATCATGGCCACGTCCGTGGGAGGGACGCCGAGGCGCATGGTGTACCGCTCGCCACCCACGGTGACGGGTATCTCGTGGAGGGTGGCCTCAAAGCTGCCCGCCCCCGAGAAGGGGGAGAAGTCGGTCACTGTGCCAACGGAGGGGTATCCGTCCGTGTACTCTCGTCCTATGTAGGATATGGGTGCGCCCGTGTCGAGAGCGACTTTGGCGGCCCTGCCGCCTACGGTGACCGCTATCCCTACCACTCCGAAGGTGGAGGATGAGGGGATACGGCTCCACCCTTCCGTGGATGCGCCGAAGGTGAGCCTGCCCGAAGGGATGTCCACGGCCATGCCGAGACGGCCGATGACGTTCATCCCAATGAGGCCGTCCACCCGCGTGCCCACATTGTCGGACACGTACTGCGCATCCACACCCATGAGGGAGGTGGGAACGCTGAAGGATTGGCCGTCAAGGACGAAGGACCCTGCACGGTGGAAGCTCATGGGGCTGCCCGTGTCAATGAGCAGCGTGCCGCCGTTCTCGGCCTCTATGAGGATGTGGCCGTTCTGAAGGATGATGTCGTAGTATTTCATACCCCTATATACTTGCGTGAGCCGATTACCTTTCACGAAACGAACATAAAAATAGGAAAAATTATCGCATAGCTGATACCTTCCTTTTACTATATTTGTATTCAATTCTTTATAACACCGGTAGACACGCCATGAAAAAGGAAAACATCGAAACCATCGCCACCTACCTTGCAACCCTCAAAGCGATGCAGGACAAGTTTGTGGACATGGAAAACGAAGAGGACAGAAACTACGAGCTCCTTTCGGAAAGTGACAAGGCTGGTGAACCCGGCGATCGGCTCGGATTCGAGATAGACGCCCTCGACAACATAGACTACCTGATAGGCGAGGTCATAAGCTTCATCGAAGACAATCTCGGAGACCGTTTGAAATGACCAAACGAACCGGATTCAACAAACACGACATAGCACGCGATGCCTGCCAGCTCTTCGGGGCGCAGGCACACCAGGGGTACGATTGGTGGTGGCACTCCTTCACAGGCTACGATGCCGAGACGGGTGCCGCCAAACCCTTCTTCATTGAGTTCTTCCTCTGCAATCCCGCTCTGGGAGGCGACGAGCCCGTTTTCGGGCAGATTCCCGGCAAGCCGAAGAAACCCTCCTACCTCATGGTCAAGGCAGGCGCATGGGGCGAGGATGCCGCGCAGCTCCACCGTTTCTGGGGCTGGAAGCAAATAAAGGTTGAATGGGGCGTACCCTTCGCCGTGGAAGCGGACGACTGTTTCCTCACGGAGGACCGCACGCACGGCCACGTGAAAGTCGAGGGGTCTACGGAACATCCCGAGTGGATGTGCCAAGACGGGGAGATGTCCTGGAACCTAAAGATTAACAAGATCACAGCATTCAACGTGGGGTTCGGTGCCGACGAGGTCTTCCGCCACGCGGAGGCGTTCGAGATGTTCTGGCATGCGGAAGGCATGAAGACCGAGTACGAGGGTGAAGTCATTTGGAACGGCAGGAAGTACTTCATCCGTCCGGAGGACTGTTATGGTTACGCCGACAAGAACTGGGGCAAGGATTTCACC
>ONFK01000296.1 GCA_900317065.1 uncultured Bacteroidales bacterium | reverse complement strand
GAAATTCGAGCCGCTTCTTCTTGTAGGAATCGCATTCGGCCTGGATCATCTGCAGCATTGCCTCCCTGCCTTCCTTGGATTCCGGATCGAGGCCGGGATGCTTTTCCTTCAACGTACGGCGGAGAGCCTCCTTGTTTGGCACTATGAGGACGATGGTATAAGGATTCTGGTTGTTGTGGATGATTACCTGGTCGATATACTTGCTGCTGTCGGTAAGGCTGTCTTCATATCCTTCCGGCGAATATTTCTCGCCGTCGGCGCTGATGAGCAGGCTCTTGAAACGCCCTGTGACATAAAGATAGCGGCGGTTGGGAGCATACAGGTATCCGCGGTCGCCTGTATGGAGCCATCCGTCTATGATGGTGGAAGCGGTGGATTCGGGGTTCTTCCAGTAGCCCGCCATGACATTCTCGCCGCGGATTACGATTTCGCCGGTGACTCCGTCGGGCACTTCCCTGCCGTCCTCGTCGCAAATCTTTATGTCCATAGGCTCCACGGTGCGGCCCGAACTGCCGAAAATGGCATGTCCGGCAGAATTCGCGCAGATGATGGGTGTCGCCTCGGAAAGGCCGTAGCCCTGGAACACGGGGACTCCTATGGCGCAGAACCAGCGCTGGAGTTCGATGTCGAGCAGAGCGCCTCCGCCGACGAAGAATTCCATCCTGCCTCCAAACGCGCTGTCGCGCACGGTCTTGAAGAGTTTGCGGTCGAAGAACTTGATGAGGGGCTTCTTCCAGAAGTGCTTGATCCAAGGTTTGCCGGCGTTGTAATACTCACGGTTGTAGCCGATTGCGAGCTTGACAGCCCAGTTGAACAGTTTCTCCACCTTGGGTCCCTTCGCGCGGATGGCGCCCTCGATGTTCTTTTTGAAACTGCGGGTGATGGCAGGCACGGAAAGCATGATATGCGGACGCACGTCCTTGATGGCGCCGGGGATGTTGCGCAGAGTTGCGAGCTGAGTCTTCCCAACAGGCACGGTGGCGATGCTGCCGCCGTACATCATCATGGTGTAGAAGCCGGCCACATGCGCGAAGCAGTGATCCAGCGGAAGCACGATGAGCATGACCGCATCTTCGTGCACATTGATTACCGACGAGCCCTGCTCCACATTCGCAGTATAGTTGCGGTGGGTGAGGAGGATGCCTTTGGGGTCGGCGGTGGTTCCGGAAGTGTAACTGATGTTGGCATAATCGTCGGGGCCGATGGAGGCGATGCGCTCGTCTAGCTTGGAGGCATTGTCTTTCAGGAACTTGAGCCCCATGTCGCGGACGGTGCCGATGAAGATTTCTCCTTCCTTGAGCTCGACGTCGTCGAGCACGATGACGTTTTTGACTGCGGGGCACTGGGCGATCACGCGGCGCACCTTGTGAAGCTCTCCCACCGACGCCACCACGAACTGAGCGTCGGAGTGGTTGATACGGAAGGTGAGATCGTAGTCGGATTCGAGCTTGTATGAAAGGGGCACGTCCACGCCGCCGGCGTAGAGGATGCCGAGCTCAGTCATGATCCAGAGGTTGCGGCCTTCGGAAAGAAGGGCGACCTTTTCGCCTTTCTGCAGCCCGAGAGCCATGAATCCCGCCGCGAGGATGCGGCCTTCGTCACGGGTTTTCTTGAAGGATGTTTCCGTCCACACATCTCCCTGCTTCTCACGCAGGAAAGTCTTTTCGGCGTATTTCGCCGTGTACTTCTCGACAAAGTCGATTATGGTAGGTCTTTCGTTTGCCATATTGGTTAAAAATCAGTGGTTTCAGGTTTAGGTGCGGAGAACAGGCCGAACATCTGGGCGTCAATCATGTCGGTCACCTTCTCGAAGTCTTCGGGACGGTTGCCGAACTTGATGTTGTCGGCGTCGATAACCAGCAGGTTGCCTTTGTAGTCGGCAATCCAGTTCTCGTATTTTTCATTTAGCCCGGTAAGGTAGTCGATGCGTATGCTGCGCTCATACTCGCGGCCGCGCTTCTGGATCTGCGCAATGAGATTCGGGATGCTGCTGCGGAGGTAGATGAGCAGGTCGAAATGCGGGCGTCTTCGTAGATGGTGCGGTCCTGAATGATGATGTCATCGGTCTTGGAAATGTCCACCACATCCTTGAAACGCTTGTTCAGGAAGTAAATCTGCAGATTGAACGACCATCTGGCCATGTCCTCGTAGAAGTCCGAAAGGTAGGGATTGAAATCCACGGATTCGAACTTGGGAATCCATCCGTAATGGGCGGCCAGCATCTTGGTGAGAGTGGTCTTGCCGCTTCCGATATTACCTGCGATTGCTATATGCATGACTGTTGGGTTTTATATTGTCAAAACAGGCCGAAGAGCTGTGCGTCGATACGGTCGGTAATCGCCGCGAAGTCCTCGGGATTATTCTTGAAGTCTATATTGTCGGTTTCCACCACGAGCAGCGGGCCGGTGTATCTGGCTATCCAGTCTTCATAGTGGCGGTTGAGTCCGTCGAGATATTCGATGCTGATGCTCTGCTCATAGTCGCGGCCGCGCTTCTGGATGTTCGCGACCAAATGCTCGATGCCGGACTTGAGGTAGATGAGGAGGTCCGGCTGCTTCACCGTGCTCATCATCAGTTCGAAGAGCTGCATGTAGGTGTTGTAGTCGCGCTCGGAAAGATTGCCCATCTCGTAGTTGTTAGCCACGAAAATATACACGCCTTCCGAAATGGTGCGGTCCTGGATGATGGTTTCGTCGGATTTGGCAATTTC
>ONFK01000088.1:1534-8145 GCA_900317065.1 uncultured Bacteroidales bacterium | reverse complement strand
GGCAGACAAGCTCGCAGCACTCTTTGCGAACAACTTCGCAGAGAAGTATCCGTATATGGATGCTGATATCGTAGCTGCAGGTCCCAAGCCGAAGAATTAATCCAGAGTAACGGATTTTGTTGCAAAAACCCCCGAAAGTGCTTTCTAGAGCCGCTTTCGGGGGTTTTCTTTAAAATCCCATCGACTATAGGATTCGCTTAATCCCGTCGACTATAGGATTCGTTCTTCGCTTAATCCCATCGACTATAGGATTCATTCTTCGAATAAATCCGTTAACTCTGGTTTAGTTCTTCGGCTTGGGACCTGCAGCTACGATATCAGCATCCATATACGGATACTTCTCTGCGAAGTTATTTGCAAAGAGTGCTGCAAGCTTGTCTGCCTGTACATCATATGCAGCCTTATCTGCCCACATGCCGCGTGCATCCAGCTTGTCATCCGGAACGCCGGGGCAGCTTACAGGATAATCTACATTGAATACATCATGATGCTTGAACTCGATCTCATCGAATGCGCCTGTCAGCGCAGCGGTTACCATCGCGCGGGTGTAAGACAGCTTCATTCTCTTAGCGCCGTCTGCTGCACTTCCGCCTGCCCATCCGGTATTAACCAGATAAACCTTGGTTCCGTATGCGTCAAGCTTATCACCGAGCATCTTAGCATATACTGCCTTCCCTCAAAACTCGGAAGGCACACCCATTCAATTCGCTAAAAATCAACACATTAAGCGCCACCATCATCCTGCGAGGAGCCGCCAGCGCCGTCCCGCGAACCCGGCACCACCAGCACCGACAGCTCGTACAGCCCGTACAGCGGCAGGAACACCACCAGCAGGGTGAAGGGATCGCCGGTCGGGGTGATCAGGGCGGCGAGCACCAGCAGCACCACCACGGCATAGCGGCGCCACCCGCGGAGCATCCCTCGCGACACCACGCCGAGTTTGCCCAGCACCCACGCGAGCGAAGGCAGCTCGAACACCAGCCCCATCACGAATACCATGCTGAGCATCAGCGACATATAGCTGTTCAGATTGATCTGGTTCTCCACCATCCCGGACACCCGGTAACCCGTCAGGAACTTGAAAATAATAGGAAAGACTATCAGATACCCGACGGCGCAGCCGAGATAGAAAAGCCCCGTCCCGCACAGGAACGCCGAACGCACCCCGCGCACCTCGCGGCTGTAGAGAGCCGGGCGCACGAACACCCATATCTGATACATCAGATAAGGGAAGACCAGCAGCAGCGCCATCCACATCGACACGCTGATGTGCGTCATGAACTGCGAGGTCACATTGATATTGATGATGTCCACGTCCTCCGCCGCCCCGTAAACGAAACCGAGCCAGCGGTAGAGGAAGAAATCCGCATGCGCAGGCCCGAGTATCACGGTGTCGAAAATGGAAGGCAGGACGGCAAAGCATCCCACCAGCGCTACCGCGAAGGCGATGACCACCCGGAACAGGCACCAGCGCAGCTCTTCGAGATGGTCCCAGAAGGACATCTCCTCCCCCATTATTCCTCGGGCTTGATATCTTTCTCGACGTCCTTGATTTCCTTCTCAACCTCGCTCATCCCTTCCTTGAAGCTCTTGACACCCTTGCCAAGGCCCTTCATGAGTTCGGGAATCTTCCTGCCGCCGAAGAGCAGCAGCACGACGAAGGCGATGATGAGCACTTCCCACACGCCGAAATTCTGGAATAACAGCAAATTACGCATATTCAAAAGCGCCGGACCGGCCGGCATCTAAGATTAATCCAACTTCAATACCGCCATGAACGCGCTCTGCGGCACCTGCACCTTGCCTATCTGGCGCATGCGCTTCTTGCCCTCCTTCTGCTTCTCGAGCAGCTTGCGCTTGCGGGTGACGTCGCCGCCGTAGCACTTCGCGGTCACATCCTTGCGCACCTGCTTCACCGTCTCGCGGGCTATGATCTTCGCTCCGATGGCGGCCTGCACGGGGATGTCGAACTGCTGGCGCGGGATAAGATCCTTCAGCTTCACGCACATCTTCCGCCCGAACTCGTAGGCGTTGTCCTCATGGATGAGGGTGGAAAGCGCGTCCGCCGGCTCCCCGTTCAGCAGGATGTCCAGCTTCACCAGGCGCGCCGAGCGGTAGCCGATGATATGGTAGTCGAAGGAGGCGTATCCCTTCGAGATGCTCTTGAGCTTGTCGTAGAAGTCGAACACTATCTCGGAGAGCGGCATGTCGTAGTTTAGCTCGACGCGGTCCGAGGTGATGTAGTGCTGGCTCACGAGGGTGCCGCGCTTGTCGAGGCAGAGCTTCATCACCGGCCCGAAGAATTCGGCCTTGGAGATGATCTGCGCGCGGATGTAAGGCTCCTCGATATGATCGATTAGGGTGGGGGCGGGCAGGCCGGAGGGATTGTGCACGTCCAGCACCTCCCCCTGCGTGGTGTACACCTTGTAGGATACGTTCGGGACGGTGGTGATGACGTCCATGTCGAACTCGCGGAAGAGCCTCTCCTGCACTATCTCCAGATGCAGCAGGCCGAGGAATCCGCAGCGGAAACCGCTTCCCAGCGCGAGGGAACTCTCCGGCTCGTACACGAAGGATGCGTCGTTGAGCTGGAATTTCTCCAGCACCGTGCGCAGTTCCTCGAACTTGTCCGCCTGCACGGGATACATGCCCGCGAACACCATCGGCTTCACCTCCTCGAATCCGGCGATGGCCTCCGCGCAGGGGTTCTCCTTGTCGGTGATGGTGTCGCCCACCTTCACCTCGGCGGCGCTCTTGATGCCGGAGATGATGTATCCCACGTCTCCGCAGCCTACCTCCGCGGTGGGCACGAGTTTCATCCGCAGGATGCCTATCTCCTCCGCATCATAGTCCTGCCCGGTGTTGAAGAACTTGATCTGCTGGCCTTTGCGCAGCGTGCCGTTCTTGATCTTGAAGTAGGCGATCACCCCGCGGAAGGGGTTGAAGACGGAATCGAAGATGAGGGCCTGCAGGGGTGCGTCCGGATCCCCCTTCGGCGCAGGAATCTTCTCCACGATGGCGTCCAGGATGGGCTGCACGCCTTCGCCGGTGCGGGCAGAGATGCGGAAGATGTCTTCCGGATCGCAGCCGATGAGGTCCACAATCTGGTCCGCCACCACGTCCGGCTGCGCTGAATCCATATCTATCTTGTTCAGGATGGGGATGATCTCCAGCCCGTGGTCGATGGCCTGATAGAGGTTTGCAATGGTCTGGGCCTGAACTCCCTGCGAAGCATCCACCACCAGCAGCGCGCCCTCGCACGAAGCGATCGAGCGGGACACCTCGTAGCTGAAGTCCACGTGGCCGGGAGTGTCGATGAGGTTCAGGATATGGCCCTTGTACTGCATCTGGATGGCGTGGCTCTTGATGGTGATGCCCTTCTCGCGCTCCAGATCCATGTCATCGAGCACCTGCGCCTCCATGTCGCGCTCGCTCAGTGTCTGCGTGAGTTCCAGCAGACGGTCGGCCAGGGTGCTTTTGCCGTGGTCGATATGCGCGATTATGCAGAAGTTGCGTATCTTGTCCATTGTCATAGAAGGCAAAGATAGCAAATTCTCGCGAATATGCTATCTTTGCCCTTGATCTGCCCTCCCCAAACCCCTCCTCGGGAGGGGCTTGCTCGCTTCGCTCGGAATCTGCAAATTCTCGCGAATATGCTATCTTTGCCCTTAAGCTCCCCTCCCCCTGCGGATTCCGAGGGATAATCAGAAATTCAGCGCCAGACCGATGCCGCTGCGGGTCGGGCCGAGGTCGAGCGTCGCGGCGTAAGGGCGCGGACCGTAGCGCAGGGCATAGTCGTCCAGCATCCAGTCCAGCTCCTGACGGCCTTTGCGCCACATATGGATACCGCCCCAGAGGCTTGCGGCAAGCGCGATGGCCCCGGTAGAGCACATCACCAGGGCTGCATCGTCATCGTAATTGATATTGCCTATGCCGACGGCCGTCCACAGACCGCTCAGGGCCGTACCGCCGAGGGTTGTGAACATCCCCCAACCGTAATTGGCCTTGGCCCTGCGGTAGCGGCTGCCATAGATGGAATACCCCACGACATCGTCGAAGGGCCTCCAGACATACATATTGCGGTCGATGGTGACGTTGTTGTTCTCTTTGTCTATATTGATTTCGGAACGGCTGTGCGTGTCGGGCCAGCCCCAGTCGTTGGTTTGTGCACACAGGCCTGCCGACACCGTCAGCGCAGCCAGGATGAAAATCAATCTTCTCATAATCTCATGTTGTTTACCATAGAAGATGCAAAAAGCGGGCAAACGTGCCCGCAATCTTCGCGATATGGCCCGCCGATTCGACCAAAGCGAAACCGGTGGCCCCAAAAAGACCAGCCGGCTGGTCAGTTTCCGCGCTTGGCGTTATAGCCCATGGAGGTCAGAAGGGCCACGATTTTGTCGCGCAGATCCCCCTGGATGGTGATCTCCCCGTCCTTGGCCGTGCCGCCTACCCCGCACTTGGTCTTCAGGGTCTTGGCCAGGGAGGCCAGATCCTCCGACGTCCCCACGAACCCCTTCACGAGCGTGACCTGCTTGCCGGCACGCTGGCGCCGGTCGATAGATACTGTCAGCCTCTGCCTGCCGGCGGGAAGGGTCTCCGCCTCAACCACTTCGGCCGTCTGATATTGAAAATCCGGATTCGTGGAATAAACCACTCCCAGACGCTGCTTCCAGTCGTTGTCGTTCTTCATGACTGCGAAAATACTAAAAAATAACTACTTTTGCATAAATGATCGACTTCGGAACACTGCATCTGCCCACCGCCGAACCGGCCGCCATGACAGCGGCCGAGTGGACGGACTGGCCCGCCCATGGCTGGATGCTGGTGGCATCTGCATTCATCCTTCTCCTCTTTCTCCCCGAAACAGGGAAACTCCTGCCCTCCCTGACCGGATGCCTCGCGCGCAGCCGGGGGAACCTCGAAATCGAGCACAGCGTCAGCAACGCCCGATCCCGCAACCACATCGCCCGCGCGTTCTGGCTCGTCTTCCTAGTAATGGCAGACCGCTACTGCCTGTACGCGCCTTCTTTCATCGCCCCGTGGAGCGAAGTCTGGCTGCGCATCGGTGAACTCGCGGGAGTGTCCGCCGCCTATCTCCTCCTCCGCTACATCCTGCACGCAGTGCTGCTCCGGATCGGTCACCGGCGCCTGCACTTCGAAACCCGGAGCGCGGTCCGCCGCGGCCTTTACAACTACCTCATCTGCTTCGCCTTGCTCGCTCTCGTGAGCATCTGCATACTGTGTATCTTTAATGCAAGTGACGGTGCCTGCCGAAATGTAATTTGGGCCGAACTTGCTCTGTTATGGCTCGTTGCGCTTGTCCGGGAAGGTCAGATTTTGCAATCAAATTTTTCCGGTTTGACAACTATTTTGTATCTTTGCGGGCTCGAAATACTGCCGGCCGGAGCGTTGGTCGTTTCGGGCCTGTTTTAATGAGCCTAAATTGAAAGACATGAAAATATTGATATCACAGCAGACACCTGCGAAGATGACTGCATATGAGCCCCTCCAGAACAACCATGGAGCAGAAATCGAATTCAGGCCTTTCTTCCTGATCGAGCCCCTCACTTCCAGAGAGTTCCGCGAGCAAAAGATCAATCTTCCCGACTATACCGCTATAGTATTCTCTTCCAGAGCGGCAATCGATGCGTATTTCAAGCTTGCCGAAGAGCTTCGGTTCAAGGTTCCCGAGACAATGAAGTATTTCTGCACTACCGAGCTGGTAGCCAACTACTTGCAGAAGCACATCGTCTACCGCAAGCGCAAGATCTTCTTCGGAAACGGCACTCCCGACTCCGTGGTGGCCCTGATAGGCCCCAAGCACAAGGGGGAGAAATTCCTCGTCGCGAAGTCCGCGGGCGCAAGCGCGGAGGCCATCACTTCCCTCTTCCAGAAGGCGGGTCTGGACTTCGTCGAGGCCGAGCTCGTGAAGAGCGTCACCCAGGACCTGCACGACCTGGATATAGAGTCCTACGATATCGTGGCCCTGTACAATCCGGCGGATGTGAAGAGTCTGTTCGAGAATTTCCCGGATTTCAAGCAGGGGTCCATCAAGTTCGTAGGATACGGCAAGAGCATTGCGCGCGCGATGGAAGATGCCGGCCTGAATATCGATATCAAAGGCCCTACCCCCGAGGCGCCGTCGGTGGCCAGGGCGATCGAGCTTTATCTCCAGAATAACAAGTAGATGATTATGGCTTCGGGGGACAACACGCTGGGGAAGGCCGAGCGGCTGTCCGGCAAGAAGTCAGTTGCGACCCTTCTCGCCGGCGGCAGATGGGGTTCGCTGGGGCATTTCCGCTACTGCTGGATGTTCCGGACGGATGGCGTCAGCGCGGGCAATCTGCCGGGGCGGATTCTGGTGTCGGTGCCGAAGCGCTGCTTCAAGCGCGCCGTCAAGCGCAATCTGCTGAAACGCCGCATCCGCGAAGCCTACCGCGTGCAGAAACTCCCCGGAGCGGACATCATGTTCCAGTACAACAGTGCCGAACTGGCAGATTTTGCCGCCGTCCGCGCAGATATCACCGCCATCCTATCCCGCATACAGGCAGCTATGGCCTCCGTCGCCTCCGCGGGCAGAAAAACGCCCGAAAACCTGCCCGGACAGG
>ONFK01000088.1:0-1501 GCA_900317065.1 uncultured Bacteroidales bacterium | reverse complement strand
AAACGCCCGAAAACCTGCCCGGACAATGAAGCTGCTGAAGAAAATACTTAGCGCGCCGTTCATACTGCTGATAAAATTCTACCAGCTGTGCATTTCGCCGCTCAAACCGCCGACCTGCCGCTTCACGCCGACCTGCTCCCAATACGCCCTGGAGGCCTTCCGCAAATACGGCCCCGTCAAAGGCTTCTGGCTGTCGCTGAAGCGCATTCTCCGCTGCCATCCCTGGGGCGGCTCCGGTTACGACCCGGTTCCGTAGAACGCTTCCGGACTTCCTGACCTCCCACTCCTTGCCTTCCCGACTTTCCCGCTCCTCCGTATGCAAAAACCCCCGTTTTGCATACAAACACTCGATTTACAGGCAACTTGTATGCAAAAAGCGGCTTTATGCATACATCTGAAGCATTTCAGTCACCACCGACATTGCACAACTGCAAACCACAGATGTTATGACAGAAAAGAAATTCAATTTGTGGAACAGGATAGCCGCGGCTGCAGCTTTCGTGGTATCCGCCTTCACATATCTCTCCACGATAGAACCCACCGCCTCCTTCTGGGACTGCGGCGAGTTCATCGCATCATCGTACAAACTCGAAGTGGGCCATCCTCCGGGAAACCCCACCTTCCAGCTGATAGCCCGCATCTTCACCCTCTTCGGCGACAACATGCACGCCGCGGTGCTGGTGAACGCGATGAGCGCGCTCTGCTCGGCCCTCACCATCCTCTTCCTCTACCTGACCATCGTCTGGTTCGCCAAACGTATGGTCACGGGTGGCACCCGCACATCTGAGCGCAGCGACCGAGAGGACGAGAGGGAAACCTCCCCCGGAAAATCCATCGCCGTAATCGCCTCCGGCCTCGTGGGCGCCCTCGCATACTGCTTCTCGGACACCTTCTGGTTCTCCGCAGTCGAAGGCGAAGTCTACGCGATGAGCTCGCTCGTCACCGCCATCGTCTTCTGGGTGATGACCAAATGGTACGACAAGGCCGACGAGCCCCACGCCGCGCGCTGGATAGTGCTCATCGCCTTCCTGATGGGCCTCAGCATAGGAATCCATCTGCTCAACCTCCTGGCCATCCCCGCCCTGGTGTTCATGTTCTACTACCGCAGGCGCGAAGACGGCCCCTTCTCCTTCAAGGAACTCTGCAAGATCTTCCTCGTCGGCGTCGTCATCCTCGCGGTAATCCTGTTCGCGGGCATCGCTATCATATCCATCGCCACGATTCCACATGTAGACCCCGTCCAGCTCCTGCAGTTCTCCGACAAGGGTGCCGCAAGTTCCACCACGGCCATGTTCTCGATTGTGCTCTTCGCCCCCTGGGCGTTCGTCGGATTTGACGTCGTGGCGCTCGAAACGGCCCACTTCCGCTTCCCGATCAGGAAGACCGCCCCGCTGATCACCACTTCCATCATTGCAGCTGCCTTTGCTTATGTTTCCATGGCGCTGATCAGCGTCGCAGCCATACCGGACGGCTTCTCCTCCTGGCAGGAATACATCTCCGG
>ONFK01000272.1 GCA_900317065.1 uncultured Bacteroidales bacterium | reverse complement strand
AGAAGTAGCGGAGAAGCAGCGTAGTCGAAAATGAATTAGTGGCCTCGTCCCTGAAAGTTAACTTGACATCCGTGGATTGCGACCCCAAATATTGGTGAGAGTCCCGGCTCGCGTCGGGCAGTTCCCGTTTAGAAAAATTTGTTGCATCATTTGTCCCACGGAGCTTCCCCGGTCTACTTCATACAAGTGCAAGTGCAAAGTTATGAAAAAGTCTGAGAAAGAGCGCAAGGCTCAGGTGCTCGAGATGCTCTCGAAGCAGAAAATCCGCAGTGTTGCGGACATCGAATCCTACAAACTCTCCGTTTGTCATCCTGCGTCGGCTGGGATTGACCTTGGCAGCCGCAGCAACTACGTTGCCGTCAATCCCGACATTGCAGCAGAGATGGGCGTGGACATTGTCCACCAGTTCGCAACCACGACCAGCGGCCACCGCGCCTGCCGGAACTTTCTCCTGTCATGCGGGATCAAGCAGGTCTCCATGGAGTCCACCTCCGTATACTGGATGAATCTGTACTACACGCTGGAGGACGCCGGAATTGAGGTCTGTCTGGTGAATCCCAAAAAGTTCCGCATGGTGCCCGGTCGCAAGACGGATATCCTCGACTGTCAATGGCTTCAGACGCTCCATATGTATGGCTTGCTCAAAGGCTCCCTTATCCCGAACAGCGATATCCGCAAACTCCGATCCTATATGCGTCAGCGCGAGTCGCTCCTGCAGGACAAAGGACGCTATGTGCAGCGCATGCAGAAGGCCCTTGTGCAGATGAATCTCATGCTTGTAAACGTGCTTAATGACATCACCGGCGTCACCGGAAGCGCCATCATTGAGGAAATCCTTGCCGGAGAGCGAGACCCTATGAAACTGGCATCCCTCAGGCACTACGGCTGCAAGAAGTCCACTGAGGAAATCGCCGAATCGCTCAACGGGTGCTACAAGGAGGACCAACTCCACTTGCTGAAAATCAATCACGATGCCTATAAGTTCATCCAGGGGCAGATTGATGAGGTGGACGGTTATATTGAGTCCTGCCTGCGCACCTTCCCGGCCAAGGAGGTACAGGCCGCCAAGGAGCCGGAAGCCAAAGAGAACGATGGGCATAAGTGCCTCGGGAAAAAGCGTTCCCGGAAAAACGGCATTAAGACAACGATCAATCTGGAAGAACGCCTCATTGAGATGACTGGCGTAAATCTGATGTCAATCACCGGCCTTGGATCAAACACCATTTTACAAGTCATCTCAGAGGTGGGCACTGACATGTCCAAGTTCCCATCAGCCAAACACTTTGCCGCATATCTCGGCTTCGTTCCCAGAAACAAGATTACCGGAGGGGTGATTATCTCATCTTCGACAGACAGGACCAAGAGTCGTGCGGCACAGGCGTTCAAGAAAATCATCCCTTCCATCTCCAGAAGTGACTCTGCCTTTGCCGCCTTCTATCACCGAATATCCGCCAAAGCTGGTACAGGGAAAGCCATTACGGCCACATGCAGGAAACTGGCCATGGCCTTTTACAACACCATCGTGCTTGGGCAAGACTATGTCGAGGAAGGGAACAAACGCTATAAGCAGAGGCTTGCAGACAAGGAAAAAAGCCTTCTTGAGAAACTCGCAAGAAAGCACAATATGCAACTCTCACCGGTTGCTTGCTAATCTTTTGCGGAAAAACGGTTCATTAGAACTGATTTTGCGGGACATCAAAAAGGAGGCGCCATGGGAATAGCAGAGCGAATTGTATGACAGGGCTCGAAATTTCTTCGTGCCGGGCTACACGCTATTACGCCCCTTTATAGTCTATTATATCTAAAGCAATACTTTCGTTAAAAATGTGTAATATATTGTTTTGCAATTAGAAAGAAATACACTATATTTGAAGCGCACAAGGGGTTGTGTAGCTAACTTGAACCTAAACTTAAACCTATGCAAGCGCTTCCTTCCATTGCTTTCGGGGGCTTCTCCGGTTCAGCCAAGGGTGTTACGGCTCGCCAAGTTGCGGGCCGTACCATCCTTTCGGTGAAAAGCTGGCCCACCGGTCAAACCACCAACGCCCAGGTGGCCCGCCGGACCTCGATGTCCAAGATCTCGAAGTCCTGGAAGCTTCTTTCAAATGATCAGATGCGGGAATGGGACCGCCTCGCGGAGCACACCTCCGGGCAGTCCGCCTTCGGCCAGAAGGCCGAGATTTCCGGCATGAACCTTTATATCCGCCTCAACGTCAACCGAGCAATGGCTGGAGAAGCTCTCCTCTCCTCTGCCCCTGCAGGAACGGTTGCCGTTCCTAACGTCGAATACTCCCAGATTGCGGTCACTCCTGAGCTGGTGGCCATCACCGGCATTAAACACCAGGCCAGCCCCTACAAGCTGGTGGTGAAGATGTCTGCAGGCCAGTCGGCCGGTATCTCCA
>ONFK01000094.1 GCA_900317065.1 uncultured Bacteroidales bacterium | reverse complement strand
GCTGTCGCGCCAGTAGATGTCGTTTGGCCACTTGATTTTGCAGTTGACACCTTTTTTGCCCAGATAGCTCTCCAGACCTAGGGTTACCGCCACAGAAACTATGAACTGGTCTTTGGCCAGAATGAATTCCGGCTTGAACAGTATGGAGAATGTAAGGTTTTGAGCCTCATCGGCTTTCCATACATTACCTCTCTGTCCTCTGCCTGCGGTCTGGAATTCAGCCGCCCATACGGTTCTGTCTTTTTCAGAAGGTATGCCCTCCAGAGCCCTGTTGTTTGTGGAATCGGTGACCTTCATCCATCTTATGTCAAGTTTTTCTGTCATATTGTCCTTTGGCAAAATTATTGAGTTATTTTGCTTATCTTTGAAAGATGAAATTTGAAAAGATACATTCCGACCCTCATTCCGCCGCCCGTTGCGGAGTGCTCCACACCGGCCACGGTGATATCCGCACTCCCATTTTCATGCCCGTAGGCACTGTAGGCTCCGTGAAGGGGGTATACCATAAAGACCTTAAAGAAGATGTCAAGGCCGAGATCATTCTCGGCAATACCTATCATCTGTACCTCCGTCCCGGACTGGATATCCTCAGGGCGGCGGGCGGACTTCACAAGTTCGAGAACTGGGACCGTCCCATCCTCACCGACAGCGGCGGCTTCCAGGTGTTCAGCCTGAGTCCCATACGCAAGCTCACTCCGGAAGGCTGCACCTTCCAAAGCCATATAGACGGCAGCAGGCATACTTTCACTCCGGAAAACAATGTGGATACCCAGCGCATCATAGGCGCCGACATCTGCATGGCCCTCGACGAGTGCTGTCCCGGCGACGCCGACCATTCCTACGCCCGCAAGAGCCTCAATCTCACGAAGGGCTGGCTGGAACGCTATGCGAAACGCTTCCGGGAAACGGAACCCCTCTATGGCTACGAGCAGACCTTTTTCCCCATAGTGCAGGGCTGCGTGTATCCGGACCTTCGCAAGGAGGCGGTCGACCATGCCGTGCAGTTCGATGCGGACGGCTACGCCATCGGCGGTCTTGCAGTAGGGGAGCCTACGGAGAAGATGTACGAGATGCTGGAACTTGTCTGCCCTTTGCTTCCGGAAGACAGGCCGCGCTATCTCATGGGAGTCGGCACGCCGGCCAATATCCTGGAAGGAATCGCCAGGGGAGTGGACATGTTCGACTGCGTCATGCCCACCCGCAACGGCCGCAACGGGATGCTGTTCACCTGGAACGGCATCATGAACATGCGCAACGAGAAATGGAAGGATGATTTTTCTCCTCTCGATCCGGCGGGCACGTCATTTGTCGACCGTACATACAGCAAGGCATACCTCAGGCACCTCTTCGTTTCCGGCGAGATGTTTGCCGGCATGATAGCGAGCGAGCACAACCTCGCTTTCTACCTCGACCTTGTGCGCCAGGCACGCGTTCATATAGAAGCAGGCGATTTCGCGTCTTGGAAAGATGCCGCCATCGCCAACATAACCAGAAGATTATGAGGAAACTGGACCTCTACATATCCAAGAAGTTCATCACGACCTTCTTCATGGCGTTGCTGCTCATCATCGGCATCGTCATAATCTTCGACATTTCCGAGAAGGTGGATTATTTCGTGAAGAACGAGGCTCCTCTAAAAGCCATAATCCTGGACTATTACGTGAACTTCGTGCCGTATTTCGTGAACATGTTCAGCCCCCTGTTCGTGTTCATCACGGTGATTTTCTTCACTTCCAGGATGGCGGCCAACTCGGAATTCATCGCAATGCTCTCGGGAGGCATCAGTTACGGACGCATACTCCTGCCGTATGTGGGGTGCGCCATACTGATTGCCCTGCTCTCGCTCGGCCTCAATCTGTATGTGATTCCCCGCTCGAACGTCACCAGGACGGCTTTCGAGGAGAAATATATCAAGAACAAGACCATCAAGTTCCGCAATGTCCACTACCAGATAGCACCTGGGCAGTTCGTGTATGTGGAGTCTTTCAGCCGCTGGAACAATACCGCCTACAAGTTCACACTCGAAACCATAGAAGACAACAAGCTGAAGAGCAAGCTTGAGGCTGATTCCGCAGTGTGGGACAGCACGCAGCAGTGTTGGAGGCTCCGCAACTGGTTCATACGCGACTATGCCTCCGGGCTCGAAGACCATATCACCAGCGGCGAGAAGAAGGATACGGTCATAGAACTCACGGTAACCGATTTCTACCGCAACGAAAAAACGGTGGAGACACTGCCGATCAAAGACCTGAACCAGCTTATCGAGACGCAGGAAATGCGAGGCGACGCGAACGTCATGTTCGCGGAGATAGAGCTGCATAACCGCTTTGCCATGCCTTTCTCCGCCATCATCCTGACAATCATGGGCGTCTGCCTGTCTTCGCGCAAGAAACGCGGAGGCATAGGATGGAACCTCGGCGTAGGCATCGCCCTGGCTTTCACGTACATACTCTTCCTGCGTTTCTCCCAGATGTTCGTGTATGCCGGCACCATGCCGGCTTCGATAGCCCTCTGGATACCGAACCTGGTGTTTGCATTGATTACAGTTTTCCTTTATACAAAAGCACAGAAATAATGACAGTGAAGGTTGTTAACAAGGGCGGCAACGCCCTTCCTCAGTACGCCACCCTGGCATCTGCCGGAATGGACGTGCGAGCTTCCCTTGAATCGCCCGTCGTGCTGAAGCCTCTTCAGCGCGCCATGATTCCGACGGGGCTGTATCTCGAGATTCCGGTTGGATATGAGGTGCAGGTGCGCCCCCGCAGCGGTCTTGCCGCAAAGAAAGGGATAACGGTTCTGAATACCCCCGGCACCATCGACGCCGATTACCGCGGCGAGGTGAACGTGATTCTGGTAAACCTTTCGGACGAGCCGTTCACTGTCGAGCCAGGCGAGCGTATCGCCCAGCTGGTGCTTGCAAAGCATGAGAAGATAGATTGGGAAGAAGTCTCCGAACTTGGCGCAACCGAGCGCGGGGAAGGGGGCTTCGGCAGCACGGGTACAAAATGAGTATCGAAGAACTTTACAAGCTATACTGCGACTGCGGGTATCAGGTGAGTACCGACAGCCGCACAATTCCTGCGGGAGCCATGTTTTTTGCTCTCCGGGGAGAGAATTTCGACGGGAACGATTATGCTCTGAAGGCCCTCGAGGCCGGCGCGGCCTATGCCGTAGTCAACAGCGACTGGGCAGCTGCCGCCGGAATGATGCCCGGGGAGGCATGCGGACGGGCAATGCCCGGACAGGGTTCCCCTTGCGGGACACTGCCGGGCCCTTTGCCCGTCGCGGATGGCAGAATCATTCCGGTTGAAGATCCGTTCAAGACTCTTCAGGCGCTGGCGGTGCATCACCGCGAGACCCTGGGGATTCCGGTAATCGGACTGACCGGCACAAACGGGAAAACCACCACCAAGGAACTTATCACCGCCGCATTGAGTGCGAAGTTCAAGGTCGCTGCCACCAAGGGCAACCTCAACAACGACATAGGCGTGCCGCTCACACTGCTCTCCATGGCCCCCGACACGGAAATGGCCGTGGTGGAGATGGGCGCAAACCATCCCGACGACATTGCCAAGCTCGTCAAGGTCAGCCGGCCGGATTACGGCTACATCACCAATGTGGGAAAGGCCCATCTCCTCGGGTTCGGATCCTACGAAGGCGTGCTGGCCGCGAAGACCGAGCTCTACAAGTGGCTGGGAGCGCATGAAGGGTCCGTCATTTTCGTGAATACCGGTCACCCCGACCTTGCCGCCGCAGCCCGTGCGCAGCACTGCCATCAGTGGGAATTCAGCATGGAATCGATGGATGCGGAAGTCCTTCCCACGAGCGAGGAGAACCCCTTCCTTTCGCTGCGGGTAGGAAAGGACGTCATCCGTACCCGTCTCGTAGGCGCCTACAATGCCGACAACGTGCTGGCGGCTTTCTCCATCTCGCAGTATTTCGGCGTGCCGAAGGCGGATGCCATCAGGGCTCTGGAAGCCTATGTGCCGTCCAACAGCCGTTCGCAGTTGGTCAAGACGGAACGCAATACCCTTATCGTGGATGCATATAACGCCAATCCCAGTTCCATGGGGCTCGCGGTCGACAATCTTGCGGCCATGCAGGCTCCCTTCAAACTTGCCCTGCTCGGAGATATGCGTGAACTCGGAGAGGCATCTGCCGAAGAGCACAAGGGCATAGTCCGCAAACTGATCGCGGCCGGCATCCCCGCCTACCTGGTAGGGGAGGAATTCGGCAAGGCGGCCGTAGATGACCCGCTGATCCTCGGCTGCTTCCCCACTTCCGACGATCTTGCGGCTTTCATCCGGGCCAACTCACAAATATTCCGCGGAAAAACCATTCTGGTGAAGGGTTCCCGCGGAATAAGGATGGAGAAAACGATTCCCGAACTCTGATACTATAGAGTGTCCATGAGGTCGAAAACGCGCTTCTGCACTTCTTCGATGGTGCCGAGGCCGTTTATCTCGTGATAAATGCCCTTTTCCTTGTAAATCTGGATAAGGGGTTCGGTCTTCTCGTGATAGGTGCGGATACGGTTGGCGATTGTTTCGTCGTTGGCGTCGTCTGCACGGCCTTCGATGAGGGCGCGTCCCTTGATGCGGGCCTTGATCTCATCGTCTGGAATCATGAGAGAGATAACTCCGGTGACGTATTCGTCCCGGGATTCCAGCATTTCATCCAGGTCGATGGCCTGCTGGATTGTGCGGGGGAAACCGTCGAGGAGGAATCCGTTCACGTGTGAATTGGCTGCAAAGCAGTTGGTTATCATTCCTTCGACCACTACATCGGGTACGAAGTCTCCTTTTTCAATAAGGGCCTGGGCCTGTTTGCCCAGTTGCGTGCCGGCTGCAATCTCGCTGCGGAGCAGTTCACCGGTAGAGATGTGCTTGAGATTATACCTCTTTACCATCGGGGCTGCGTGAGTCCCTTTTCCAGCCCCGGGAGGGCCGAACATGATGAAATACTTCATATTGTTTTATTCTAAAACATAGATATCCTTCAGGTTGCGCCCGAGTTCGTCGTAATCGAGTCCGAAGCCTACGATGAAACGGTTGGGGATCTCCGCTCCCACATAATCGAGTTTGCAACGGCCGCAGAACACCTCGGGCTTGAGGAGCATGGTGCACAGACGCACGTCCTTTGCTCCTTTGTCAAGGAGTTTCTGCTTGAGTTCCACGATGGTGTTCCCCGTGTCGACGATATCCTCGCAGACAATGACGGTCCTGCCTTTTATGTCGGTCGTGAGGGGCATGGTCTCGCGGATGACTCCGGTGGACGTCGTGCCGACGTAGGAGGAAAGTTTCATCGAAGCAAGTTCGACAGGGAAATTCAGGCGTTTCATGAGCTCGCCGGTGAACATGATTGATCCGTGGAGGACGCAGAGCAGTACTGGAATGTCGGTCTGGCCGGCTTCGGTGTAGGTGAGACCTGTGGTACAGAAGTCTTTGTTAAGTTTATCTGCCACTCCGTCAATGAGTTTGGAGATTTGCCCGTAGGGCATGAAAGGCACGAATGCCTTGTCGTGAATGTAAACTTTATCCATTTTTGATGAATGAGTGCATAAAGTTACAAATATTTCCGATACGGAAACTTAAAAAAAGTTTTTACAATGCATTTTTTTGATTGACATTGTCTTTCCACCTCCTTATCTTGCGCCCATGAGACTGTTGATTTCGTTGATGGAAGCCATCCTGGTCCTGACCGGGGCAGGAAGCCTGGAAGAATTGGACGAGAGCGAGCTCGAGCGTTTCGAAGCCCTTGCATCGCATCCTGTATGTATAAATGTCGCATCTGCCGGCAGGCTGCGTTCCTGCGGCTTGTTCAGCGAGTATCAGGCGGCAAGCCTGCAGGACTACATTTCGCGCACGGGGGATATTCTGTCGGCGGCGGAACTCGGAACTGTGCCCGGGTTTACGCCGGAACTCTCGGAGGCTCTGCGCTTCTTCGTCTCTTTCGAGAGCCATTCTCCGGCAGGCGCCAGGCGCAGGGAGAGGCTGAGGCACGAACTTGCGCTGCGGGATGTCTTCCGCGATGCCGGGCGGACTGTTTCAGGAAAATATCACCTCATGTACGGAGAGCGGGCGGAACTGTATCTGTCGGGAAAGACTGAACTTACCGGAAGCATCAGCATTTACGGTAAACGGCCCTGGAAGATGGTACTGGGGGATTTCAATGCCAGATTCGGGCAGGGTCTGCTCGAATGGAGCGGCTTCTCGCTGAGCGGCTTTTCATCGACCTCAGGCTTCAGCAAGAACGCCTCGGCTTTCTCCGCAACAGGCTCCTGGAGCCCTTCGTGGAGGGGAATGGCTGCCGGCTACGGCGGACGGTCCTGGCAGGCCTCGCTGGCGGCGGCAGCGGACGGGCACCTGCTGGGGACGCTGTCCGCCCTCGGAAGCAGCGGCAGCGTGGCGGCCA
>ONFK01000098.1 GCA_900317065.1 uncultured Bacteroidales bacterium | reverse complement strand
CAATAGGTTGAAGGATCAGAACGACCACTTACTCAACCCGAGTGCAAAGGTAGTACAAATTTATTTAATTGCAAATATTTTTTAAAAAATTTTTCAAAAATTTTAAAAATGTCCGATCGACTCTGCTTTTTGACTGGCCTTTGTCTGAAATCTGTCCATATCAATAATGAAGCGCTCGTGCGTCCCCTCTCCTATCAATCCGCACTCATCATATGCCGCCACCTTGAACACAAGCCTCCTGCGGTCTATTTCTACAAGTTCCGTCTCCGCCCACACCTTCATACCCACGGGCGTCGCGGAACAATGTGAAACATTTATCCCCGTCCCGACAGTGTTCTGCCCCTCTTCAAGATACGGTTCTACGGAAAGGACAGCCGTCTTCTCCATGAGAGCTATCATCATCGCGGTTGCGAACACCTTGACCCTGCCGCTTCCGATGTTCTTTGCAAGCAGTTCTTCCGTTACGACTTCTTCCTGCCTTCCTTTTATACCTGTCTCGAGCATACCCATTTAATAATAAAGGCCGGCTGAATAGCGCCGGCCTCGGTTTTTGGAGGTGCGAAGCGGAATCGAACCGCTGTACCAGGTTTTGCAGACCTGTGCCTAACCGCTCGGCCATCGCACCAACGGGACTGCAAAGATAAAAATATTTTCTGAAACAAAAAATGACTGATTAATGTTTTTATTTTGACAACATTTCGCGCTAACTTTGCATCTATATATAAGACTATAATATATCATTATGCATATCATGAAAACAAAAATTCTGACGCTTCTTGCAATCGCATCACTGTTTGCTGTGGCATGCAACGGCAAGCAGGATCCCGACGACCCTGAAAAGGAGAACAATGAAAAAACTTACAAGGAACCTCTCACCCAGTCCCAGCAGAAAGAAAGGCTTCAGGAAATAGGACTGGAACTTCTGGAATACGGTGACATTTCAAAATGGGGCGACGCAGTCGTATCCGTGTCGAAACTTGCCGCCGTGATGGACGGAGATTACGATACATCGGCTTTCGAGCATCTCGAAGATGCCGGCATATTCGGGACCAATAAGGAAATCCCCTCTACCTCGCAGACAAACTATGGCTGGTGGTGCGACTACAGACAATCCAGCACGCAGGAGTTTTCCGATGAAAGCGTAATCCAGCTGTCGAAAATCAACGGCAGGCACATACTGAACACATCCAGGAATGCATGGGAGTACACTCCGGCATCCGACTTCAGCCTGGAAGCCGAAGTGGACGGCAGCAAACTTGCCTGCACCGCAAAGTTTGAAGAATACGACAGCATGGGCAAACTCCTTGTCAATTCTTCCTACAGTGAATCCGGCAATTCATGGGAGGCTTACAAAACCGGCCCGGCCATGTACATGAACTGGATTACAGACGAGTATGGCAATACTTATCAGGACGCCGTGACCCGCACCGGCAAAGACGGAGCAACCGAATACCATTTTTACAATCCCGTCACAATGGCGGATCTCGGGTGGATGAGCGAACAGCAGATTTACAGCGATTTCGACGCTTTCAGCAACTCGATCTCCGTTCCGGCCGGCAAACATGTATTCATTTCCAGGAGCGAATCCTATATTTACATGCCCAGGAAAGTGTCCGCATCTTTCTCCGATGGTTCGTCTAAGGTTGCCGACATGAACATCGACATCAAATACAACGGCACAGCGGCCGGCACGCTCGATATCTCCGCCGACAAAATCGGTATTGATTTCGGCCTCAGCGCCAGCGGGTATACCCTGAAGTCCGAGAAAGTCGATTATCTCGCAGAATCCGCAGAAGTGGCCTACGTTTTCAGCTATGGCGACAAGGACATCATAAAGATGAATGTAAGCGAGAAGGGTGCGTCGATTGAAAAGAGTGAGATCGACGACAAATATGAGAACAATTACGACGGTTTCACTTCCTACCAGATAAGCAGAGGCACCGAATACAACGTCAAGAACATGCCTTCCTCCGTTACCGTCGAAGCGGACATCCTCGGAGAATTGCAGATCAGCGGAGAAGCCGACATTGCCAAATTGGTTGAGATTTCCGGGAAACTCGACGAGAACCGCGAATCCGAAGCGACCTTCAAGTCATGGGTAGGACAGGCAGAGCAGTGCCTGAAGATTGACGTCTTCTACGACAACAGCACCGAACGCTCCGCATATCTCGGTCTGGAGCCTGTCAAGAATGACAACGAATGGGATGTAGTGCCCGTCATCCGTTTCGCTGACGGCACCAGTTACGCCGTTTTCGAAGTCTTCTTCAACGAAAACGATTTCGCCGACCTCATTCTCGCCATCCAGGCTTGGGAAGAAAAGGTCGACGAGTTCATGGAGACAGTAATGAATTGAGATCCTTCTTACATAGTATTCCGCTTCGGTCTGCACTGCTGCTCCTCGGCTTTTTGCCACTGAGAGTTTCGGCGCAGACCGATTCTTCTTCATTACGCTTGATTGACAGCACCGTCGTGTCCGCCAGCAGGCGCACTTCTCCCCTGTCCGCCCGTGCGGAATCCGGCAGAATCGATGTCGCAGGTTTGGCGAAACTGCCCACCTTGATGGGCAATGCCGACCCGTTGCGTTTCATCCGGCTGCTTCCCAGCGTGCAGACCGGCAGCGAACTCGACGCCGGCATCCATATCCAGGGCTGCGACCACGGGCACAATCTCGTTTCCATAGACGGCGCGCCCATCTATGGAGCGAACCATCTGCTGGGCATTTTCTCCGTATTCAACCCATCGCACTTCAAGACCCTGGACTATAGCACCACGGCGTCGATGAAATCGTATCTGGGCGGAAGCCTGGACATGATCCCGGACAGAAGTACCGGCGGTGCTGGGGGCGGAGATTTATCAATCGGCCCCATGGCAGCCCAGGGCACTGTCCGCTTCAGCACCGGCAGCAAGTCAGCCATCGCCATCTCCGGCAGGAAAACCTTCCTGAATCAGATGTACAGGCAATATCTGAAAGTGGACGGGGACCCTTTCGAATACGGTTTCGGGGACTTCAACGCATCCTGGGCCATGAATACCGGGGCGGACCAGGTGTATGCCGACCTGTTCTGCTCCTCCGATGCGGCGGCCTACTCTTCGCTGAACAACAACCTGAATCTTGATTTCGGATGGGAGGTAGGCCTTGCAGCCGTTCACTGGAACCATTCAGCGGGAGAAGCCATGCTCAAGCAAACCCTGTTCGCTTCCTCTACAAGCATGAAACTCGGGGTAGAGCATATGTACGACAGCGGATATATCCCCTCCCATACCAGGCACTACGGCTATGAGGCGGCTTTCTCCCTGGGCAGATTGAGGGCCGGGGCGTCCGCGTCCTTCTACGACGTACTCCCCCAGAGCGGGCACTCAACCTCGGGGTATATGCAGATACTTGGCAAGGAAGAAAGGCAGAAGGCTTTGCAGGGAGATCTTACCGCCGGCTGGAACAGCGGCCTGTTTCTCTCGCACTGGTCGGCGGACATCGCGCTTAAGGGGTCCTGGTATCTTTCCCCCGAAAGAGAGTCATTCCTGAGCCTCTCCCCTGCCGTCAGCATCAGCTACGACATGTTCAGGGCTGGGAGTCTGGAACTGAAGGCCGGCACAGCCACGCAGAACATCTTCAACACCGGAGTCACCAGCCTCGGATTTCCTATAGAATTCAACATCCTGGCAGGCAGATACGGCAAACCTCAGACATCGGTCTACGGGACACTTTCGTATAATCTCAGATTCCTGCACGACGCCTATTCCCTCTCCGCCGACCTGTACGGCAGGAGACTCGGGAACCAGTTGGAGTACTGCGGGACCATTCTCGACTTCCTGCGCAACGCCCAGGACTTGAACAGCGTGCTCATCAGGGCCGAAGGGTGGAATTACGGACTGAACCTCATCCTTCACAAGCAGGCGGGGAAACTCACCGGATGGATCAGTTACTCCCTGGGAAGGTCGCTGCGCAGATCTGACGACGGAGACGTCTTCCCTTCCAACTTCGAACGCATACACGAACTCGACGCCGCACTCACCTACAGTGCCCGCAAATGGGATGCCGGCGGCACCTTCATCGCCGCTTCAGGCACTCCGTTCACCGTGCCGGAAGCCATGTATATCAGCTCCGGCCAGATTCTCAGCAGATATGGCAGGCACAATGGAGCGCGGCTCGCCCCATACATCAGGCTGGACCTCAACTTCAACTGGTATTTCCGAAATGACGGGCAGGTCTCGCACGGGATCAATGCCTCGCTGTACAACGCCCTGGCCAGGGACAACCAGTTGGCATACAAATACAAGTTCCACGACGGAGCCTTCGCCTACAGGCCATTCTGCTTCGCGCTCAAGCTCATGCCGGGCATCGGCTGGTTCTATAAATTCTGACGATGAAAAGACTGCTGCTGATATCGATGATTGCTTTGATCTGTTCCTGCTCCGCCGACAGGGACTGGGAGCATACGGAGCCCGAACTTGTAGTTGAAGGATGGATAGAAGCAGGTAGGGCGCCGGTCGTGATGGTCACCACCAGCGTGTCTCCGAGCCGGGAGTTCAGGACTGTAGGGCAACTGCAGGAACACATTGTAAAATGGGGCAAGGTCAGCATCAGCAGTCCGGACACCACCGTAATCCTTTTCGGCAAGACGGACAAGGATTACTATCCCCCCTACATCTTCACCACAGGATGGATCATCGGCAAGGCCGGAGAGACATACACCCTCAACGTGGAATACGAAGGGATGCACGCTTCGGCCACCACTACGGTTACGGCACCGGAGCCGTTGGAGGGGCTCTCCGCTGTGAAAGTCGAAGGTTCCGACAGCCTGTTCACCCTGGTTGCACGGCTGAACAACAGAAGTTCGGATAAGAAATACTATCAGATCTTTACCAAGGTCGAAGGGAAAGACAGTTTCTTTGTCCCCGCCTTCCCCGGGGCTATAGACGGCTCCGGCATTGCAGACAATGCCGAAATCATCATCACGCAAGGGCGCAGCATAGAGCGGCGCAACTTTTCTTCAAATTTCGTAAAGGGAGATCTGGTGCACGTCAGATTCTGCACGATGGATGAGCGATCATGGCGGATCTGGGCAGACTTCGACGCCCATACCTCCCTGGGAGACTCCCCCATCTTCCCTCTCTACAGGAACCCCGCCACAAATATAAACGGCGGCCTTGGTTACTGGGCGGGATATGGTTCAACCTATTACTCCATTGAAATCGAATGATCAGGCATCTGCAAAGACTCTGCCGTCTTCCAGAGTCACCTGAAGCTTGGAATATTCGCTGTGGAAATCGTTCTTGAGCCTGTGAAGATAACGGGCACATTCCCATTTGCACATAGGCAGATCGTGCAGGAGATAATTCCCGCAGGTTTCAGGAGTTGTTGCAGGCACTTCTGTCTGGTTCAGTATCCACTCCAGGCACTCCATGGTGAGAGCACGCATCTCCTCGACGGAATAGTCGCCGGTCATGATTACATACATACCCGTCAGGCAGCCCATAGGACCTACATAAACCACATCTTCCCTGACCCTGGAATTACGGAACCAGGTAGCCATCAGATGTTCGATGCTGTGGATAGCGGCGGGTGCAACGGCCGGTTCCCTGTTCGGTTCGGTTATACGGAGATCATAGGTGGTAAAACCTTTGTCCACGCGGGACACATATATTCCCGGCTTCAGTCGGGTATGATCGATAGTGAAACTTTGAATGACTTCCATGGTTCCGTGTAAATAATGTATATTACGCCAAACTGTCAATGAGTTCGCCGAGAGTCGCAACCACCCCGTCAAACAACTTGTACATCAGCTCCGGCTCCTGCTTTTCCGGCATATAGACTATGGTCTTGAGGCCCTTGCCGGCAAACCATCCGGCCTCGGTGTGAGCGCTGCGCCCGCACGGAAGGACCAGGACACAGACATCTGCCCAAAGCATGGCGTCAAAGTCGGCCTTGAAGCCCTTTTCGGCCACCGGATGGGTGAGATTGCGGATATAATCTTCCGGCTGCCAGTCCTGCCAGTTTTCATCCACATCGGCCCAGTGGAAACCTCCCGGGTTGTCTTCGGGATTGCGGAAGTCATAAACTCCGTGGCCTGCTTTCCGCAGAGCGGCCACCACTTCGGGCTGGTATTTGTTCCTCCAGCTGGAGGCGACGTAGATTCTTGACATCCGGCTTGGTTTATTTGATGCAAAGTTAATGAAAAATGGTGTTTTCAGGCCGGTTTTTATGTACATTTGCATTATATGAGCCACAAAACTTCCATAATAAGCGGCCGTGAGTGCTTTATTTGGGACAGTGCCAGGCCAAGGTATATCCTCATTCAAACGCTGGGGAACCATGAACGCGGAATCTTCGACCGCACCGCAGAACTGATTTCCGAAGCCTGCGGCA
>ONFK01000089.1 GCA_900317065.1 uncultured Bacteroidales bacterium | reverse complement strand
CGGGGAAGCCGAGTTTTTCGGCAGCCTGGCTCGCAAGCTTTATGGCTGTACAGTCTTTTGTAAGCTCGTAAGGGCCGTAGTCAGGACTTACCTCGGCGGTAATCTCACAGCCGGTGGCAGCAGCGCCTGCGGTGAAGTGATCGATGATGTCCTGTGTGATCTTGGCAAGCTTTTCCTTGTTGCGGCTGCGGCTTTCGTAGTAGATGTCACAGGTGTCGGCGACAACGTTTGTCGCACTGCCGCCAACAATTTTGCCCACGTTGCAGGTGGTTTCCTCATCGATGCGGCCCTGCGGCGCATCTGCCAGCAGCTTGCCGGCGGCGATGATGGCATTGTTGCCAGATTCTGGCGCAACACCGGCATGCGCGGCCTTGCCCTGGATATGGATATGCAGCTGGTTCTTGCCCGGGGCCATGAAGGTCATGCAGCCCGGATGGTTATGCGTGTCGAGCGTATAGCCGAAATCAGCATGCAAGAGACTGGAGTCAAGATTCTGGGAACCGTGGACACCATTTTCCTCGGCAATCGTAAAGACAATCTGCAAGGGGCCATGCGGCAGGTTTTGCTCGCGCAGCTGGCGCAAAGTTTCAAGGATGGCCGTGACGCCGGCTTTGTCATCGCCGCCGAGGATTGTCGTGCCATCGGAACGGATGATGCCGTTTTCGCGAATCGGATGCACGCCGCCACAGGGCTCGACGCAGTCCATATGGGCGGTCAGCATGATAGTCGGTAAATCGTTGTGCGCCGCATCCGAAGCTGGGAAATCAGCTACGAGATTGCCGCAATTACCGCCGAGTTTTTCGCCAGCGTTATCCTCATGGACGATGCCGCCGAGCTCTGTCAGGCGCTTGGTCAAAATATCGCCGATTTCGCGTTCGTTGCGGGTAGAGCAGCGTACTTGCACGAGTTCGAGGAATTCGTCAAGTACGCGGGCTTCATTGATTATGTCAGACATGAAAAAGAGGGTTTATCGCTTTGGCGGCAAGACCGCAGAGGGCGACGGATCCATGCGAGAGCTCCTTGGTGGAAAGGGAGCGAACCTGGCGGAAATGAGCCGCCTCGGTATGCCGGTTCCTGCCGGATTTACCATTACAACAGAATGCTGTGCCGAGTATTACCAGCTTGGCGGTGGTTATTCAGCAGAACTCAAGGGCGAAGTAGCGGAAGCCCTTGCAGCAACAGAGAAACTTATGGGCAAGAAATTCGGTGATACCGAAGATCCCCTCCTCGTAAGCTGCCGTTCCGGCGCCCGCAGCTCCATGCCGGGTATGATGGACACCATCCTCAATATCGGCCTCTGCTCCGCGACTCTCCCCGGAATGATAAAGAAGACCGGCAACCCCCGTTTCGTGTATGATGCATACAGGCGCCTCATCATGATGTACTCCGACGTCGTCATGGAGAAGGCCGAGGGCATCGAGCCCGAGGACGGACAGGGAATCCGCCAGCAGCTCGACCGCATGATGCAGGAGCTCAAGGATGCAAAGGGCTACAAGTCCGACACCGACATCACCGCAGAAGAACTCAAGGATCTCTGCGACAAGTTCAAGGCAAAGGTCAAGGAAGTTCTCGGAGTGGAATTCCCCGATACCGCCGAGGCTCAGCTTTGGGGCTCCATCGGCGGAGTGTTCAAGAGCTGGAACGGAAAGCGTGCCATCGCTTACCGCCGCATCGAGAAGATTCCCGATGACTGGGGAACCGCTGTAAATGTGCAGAGCATGGTGTTCGGAAACATGGGCAATACCTCCGCAACGGGCGTGGCGTTCAGCCGCAACCCTGCTTCCGGCGACAACAAGTTCTACGGCGAATGGCTCATCAATGCCCAGGGCGAAGACGTGGTTGCCGGTATCCGTACCCCCAACCCTCTGAACGAGGCCACCAAGACCGATCATAACAAGCACCTGCAGAGCCTCGAGAAGGCGATGCCCGAGGTCTACGCAGAACTCGACGCAATCCGCCTCAAGCTCGAGAGCCACTTCCATGACATGCAGGACATCGAGTTCACCATTCAGGAAGGCAAGCTCTGGATGCTCCAGTGCCGTATCGGCAAGCGCACCGGCATCGCCGCCCTGCAGATGGCCATGGACATGCTCGAAGAAGGCATGATTGACGAGCGTACCGCTGTGATGCGCGTATCTCCCGCACAGCTCGACGAGATCCTGCACCCCGTGCTCAACCCCGCTTCAGAGAAGAAGGCCGCAGTCATCGCCAAGGGCCTGCCCGCATCTCCGGGCGGAGCTGTGGGAACCATCGTGTTCACCTCCGAGGCCGCAATGGCAGCCGCAGCCGCAGGCAAGAAGACCATCCTCATCCGTGAGGAGACTTCTCCCGAAGATATCGAAGGCATGCGCGCTTCCGCAGGTATCCTTACCACCCGCGGCGGCATGACATCCCACGCTGCACTCGTTGCACGCGGCTGGGGCAAGTGCTGCATCGTGGGCTGCGAGGCGATGAAGATCAACTTCGCCGCGAAGACCGTTTCCTTCGAAGGATCCGACAAGGTCTACAAGGAAGGCGAGTGGTTCTCCCTTAACGGCAGCAAGGGCTTCGTCTACGGTGCCAAGATCGACACCATGGATGCAAGCGAGAATCCTCTCTTCATCAAGTTCATGAACATCGTCGACAAATACCGCAGGCTCGGAATCCGCACCAATGCGGATACTCCTGAAGATGCCGACCGCGCACTCAAGTTCGGTGCAGAGGGCATCGGCCTCTTCCGTATCGAGCACATGTTCTACGGACGCAACTCCGAGACCCCTCTCACCAAGCTCCGCAAGATGATCCTTTCATCTACCGAAGAAGAGCGTCGCGCTGCTCTCGCAGAACTCATGCCTTTCATCAAGGCATCCGTCAAGAGCACCCTCAAGGTGATGGACGGCAAACCGGTCGTGTTCCGTCTGCTCGACCCGCCTCTCCACGAGTTCGTTCCAAAGACCGAGGACAAAAAACTGGAAATCGCGAAGGAACTTGGCGTTTCCGTTGGTGAAGTCGAGAAGCGTGGCGACAACCTCCACGAGATCAACCCTATGATGGGTCACCGCGGAGTGCGTCTGCACGTCACCTATCCTCTCATCGCCGAGACCCAGTACAGGGCCATCTTCGAGGCTACCGCAGAACTTCAGCGCGAAGGCCTGCATCCCCAGCCCGAGATCATGATTCCCGTCACCATCTCCGCACGTGAGCTCAGCTTCCAGAAGGCGATCTGCGACCGTATACTCGCAGAGGTCGAGGCACACTTCGGAGGAATGCAGATCGAGTATCACTTCGGTACAATGATCGAGATCCCCCGCGCCGCCCTCACCGCCGACCGTATGGCACGTACCGCCGAGTTCTTCAGCTTCGGTACCAACGACCTTACCCAGATGACCTTCGGCTTCAGCCGCGACGATGTAGGCACCTTCATGGGCGACTACCTCGGCAACAAGATCCTGGATGCGGATCCTTTCCAGACCATCGATGTTAAGGGTGTAGGCAAACTCGTCGAATACGGTATCCAGAACGGACGCAGCAAGCGCGCCGACCTCAAGTGCGGCGTCTGCGGCGAACACGGCGGAGATCCCGATTCCGTACGCTTCTTCAACAAGATCGGAGTCGACTACGTGAGTTGCTCACCGTTCCGCGTTCCTATCGCCCGCCTCGCCGCCGCGCAGGCTGCGATCGAGCAGGAGAAATAAAACAAAAAAGAATGGCTGCCGGTCCGACAGCCATTCTTTTTATTATAGGTAAACTTATATTGTCACGCAGACCTTGATCGACATGCTGTTGGTAATGTCTTCGGGGTCGTACCCGTCAAGATCCTGAATGATGAAAGTCACCGTGCCTTCGTTATACTCGAAGCGGGTATTCTCGGGCGCGATCAGGATTTCTTCTTTGCCTCCCTCATCGGTTGTCTTGATTTCAAGAGGATACAGATAGGGGAGAGGGTTCCAGCTGCCGAGGTTTTTCGCTACATCGTAAATGGTGTAGATGAAGGCCTGGACGGTGCCGTTGTCCACCACGTCCTTGGTGATGTCCGGATTGTCGAATTCGGCATAGAGATAGTTGTCGAAGCCCGGATTGTTGGCGCCCTCAATGCGTATCCAATCCTTGGGATTGATTGTATAGTCGCGCGCGTATACCTGGGCACCGTTATATTCCTGGGTGATGTACTGCTTGGTGATGTACTCCTTGGTGCAACCCTGAAGAAGAGCCAGGACTGCGATTGCGGGAATCAATAATTTCAAGGTTTTCATATCGATAAATTTTAAAGTTTGTCTTTTGTGGCGGCCCAGAGCACCACTCCCGCGCATACGCTTACGTTGAGGGAGTGCTTGGTGCCGAACTGCGGTATTTCAAGCGATGCATCGCAGAGGTTTACCACCTCCTGGCTGACGCCGTCGACCTCGTTTCCGAATACAAATGCATATTTCTTGCCAGACTCGCAGCGGAACTCCCCGAGTTTTATGGAATGCTCGGTCTGCTCCACGGCAAAAACCGTGAAACCCTGCGCCTGGAGCGCCTTTACGGCATCTTCGGCATTCTCTTTCCGCTCCCATCTCACACTGTCTTCCGCTCCGAGCGCGGTCTTGTGGATTTCGGCGGTGGGAGGCACCGGAGTAATGCCGCACAGCCATACGCGGTCGATGCGGAAAGCGTCTGAACTCCGGAAGATGCTCCCCACGTTGTGAGCGCTGCGGATATTGTCGAGAATAACCTCGACACCCGACGGCTCCGCCTCGCGGTATTGCTGCGCGCTTAATCTTCCGAGTTCCGAATTCAGCAGTTTGCGGTCTTTCATCTCCGCAAAGATAAGAAAAAACTAGGCGTTTTTTTCTTTGGGAATCAGGCACATTTGCCAATTAAAGTGTAATTTTGTAGAAAGACAGCATAATGATGCAGACCAAGAAGAGTTTCAACTATTGGCAGTGGAAGGTTATCATCTGCTCGATGATAGGCTATTCGATGTTCTATTTCGTGCGTAAGAACTTCTCGTTCGCCATGCCTGTGCTGGGAGCGGAGTACGGTATAAAGGATACCAGCTTCGGCCTTATCCTCACTTTGGGAGGTCTGGTATACGGGCTCAGTAAATTTGCTAACGGCTTCATTGCAGACCGTGCGAATGCCCGGTGGCATTTGGTGATCGCCCTGACTGCCTGTGTCGTGCTTAACGCTCTTTTCGGCTGGAGCCCGGCCATAAGCCGATGGATCAGCGGAAGTGCGGAAGGGCCCGATTTCGTCGGTACTCTTGTCACGGTCACTGCCGTTTTCATCATTCTTAACAATCTCTTCCAGGGAGCCGGGTTCGGGCCGTGCAACAGGTTGCTGGTTCATTGGATCCCTCCAAAGGAACTTGCGACCAAGATGTCGCTGTGGAACATGTCCCATTCAATCGGGGCAGGCATAGTTGCCGTGCTTTGCGGGGCGATAGTGGCATCGTCAAGTTGGCAGTGGTGCTTCTGGATCCCTGCAATCATTTCCGGAGCAGGTGTGTTTTTCATCTTCCTGACTCTGCGCGATACTCCGAAATCGGTCGGCCTGCCGGAACTTCCGGATACAAAGACGGAACTGGACGACAACGATACTCCAGAGGAATATCGCAAGTTCGTGAAGAAAATGGTCTTCCGCAATCCTGTCGTGTGGCTCTGCGCGATTTCCGACATGTTCCTCTACGTGGTGCGTTTCGCAGTGCTTGACTGGGGACCGAAGTTTCTGCAGCAGGGAGACAACCCTCTTTCTCCCACCCTTGCCGGATGGACCATAGGCATCTTCGAGGTTTGCGGCTGCGCGGGCATGCTGCTTGCCGGCTGGCTGACGGACAAGCTCTTCAAGGGCAAGGGACAGCAGATGTGTCTGGTGGAGATGTTGCTGACCGCCCTCTGCCTGATTGCGATCCACTTCCTGCCGGAAGGGACCAGCCCTGTGATAATGCTGGCTCTCCTTGCACTGGCAGGCTTCTTCCTTTATGGCCCCCAGGCCCTCTATTGCGTGGTGACCGGCAAGCACGCCACCAAGAAGGCGGCGTCTGCGGCTGCAGGTCTCGTCGGACTGTTCTGCTATGTGAGCGTGCTGTTCACGGGTCTTGGGATAGGCTTCCTGTCCGACACCTTCGGCCAGGGCTTCTGGAACAATCTCTTTATAATAATGTCCGGCGTGGCGGTGTTCAGTGCCGCCGTGCTCATACCTATATGGAATATCAAAGATGACGGTTATGTCCACGAATAGATTATTTTGAAAACTCGACGATTGCTTTCGGATGCTGTTTTTTTATTATCTTTGTAAGGTATGAAAAGACAGCATCTTCTTTTTGCCTTGATATGGCTCGCGGCCGCATGCGGCGCGCCCAAGGCTCCCGACACCGAAAAACAGATAGAGGACATCCTCTCCCAGCTTACTCTGGAAGAAAAGATAGCCATGACCCATGCCCAGAGCAAATTCAGCTCCCCCGGGGTGCCAAGGCTTGGAATTCCGGAAATCTGGTGCACCGACGGCCCTC
>ONFK01000092.1 GCA_900317065.1 uncultured Bacteroidales bacterium | reverse complement strand
CGATTTCACGCGGACGGCGCTGCAGCCCTTGAGGTATTCGAAGAGCGCCGGCAGTTCGCTTGTCATGAAGCCCAGCCGGTGCATGCCGGTGTCCATTTTTATATGGATGGGGAAGTCCTTCACTCCGCGTTCTTCCAGCACGGCCACGAGGGCCTTCAGGGACTCCAGGTTGGGGATGGACGGCTCCAGATTGTACTGGATCATCTCTTCGAAGAAGTCAGTCCCGGCGGTGAGCACCAGAATGGGCAGGGAGATACCCGCGCGGCGCAGCTCCATACCCTCTATCGGGAGGGCGACGGCCAGATAGTCGGCGCCCGCCTGCTGCATGAGGGAGGCGAATTCCACGGCCCCGTGCCCGTAGGCATTGGCCTTGACCAACACCAGCATCTTCGTTTCCTGCTCCAGCAGGGAACGGAAATACCGGTAGTTGCGCGTAGCGGCCGGGAGGCTCAGTTCGAGCCGTGAAAAATCGTCGGCGGAATTCATACAGACTGCAAAGTTACCAATTTATCGGTAACAACGTACCATACCGACCCGGAAACATTCTCATATCCTATCGAACGGAATATGTCCATATACTCTCGCACCTGTTTGGAATAGCGGGCATCGCTCTTCGGGGTGCTGTCGCCGAACTTGTAGTCGATCACTGTCACATTGTTCCCACGGATGATGACCCTGTCCGGACGCCTGCCTTCGCCGTTCGCATCGAAAACCGAAGTCTCGTTGAGGCTCTTCTCGGCGAACCAGTCTTTGTGCGCCTCGATGCGTTGCTGAAGCAGGCGGAAGGCGTCTTCGCCTTCTTCGGGGCTGAGCCTGCCCGCGAATATGGCTTCGTCCACAGCTCCGCGGAGGTCGCCGGCGACCTGCACGCCTGAAAGTATGGAGTGCAGGACTATCCCGTTGCGCCTTGCAGAAGCCGCGGGCCCCACGGCGCCGTCTTCTCCGAAGAAGTCGGATGCGTCGGCCGACACCCTCAGCCTGTTCCCGACGGGGATCGACCGGTAGCTGTAGGGAAAGTCCATCTGCACGGATTCGGCGCCGGCATCTGCCTTTTCATCTGCCTCTTCCTTCGCAGCAGCTGCAAAATCGTACATGCTGCCGAGCCGGTAATCGTCCATGCCGCCGCAGAACTTATAGAGCACCTGCGAAAAATCGCCGTATTCGGGCGCACCGTCCATCGATTCCCTGAACTTCTTGGAAGGCTCCTGCGCAATCACGTGCAGGCACTTTTTCGCCCGCGTGAGCGCAACATAGAACACATTCAGATTGTCCACCTTCTGCATGTCCTGCTCCTTGTGGAGGGCATCAGCAAAGAGAGTATTCTCCGCGGAGCCGCTCAGCAGCACGGGATAGGTCCCTGCCGCCTCCGGAATGAAAGGAGTGCCCTCCGTGTCGAGCCTGCACCACTGCCATCCGGCTTTGTAGAAATCCACCTTGTGTGCATAGGGGAAAATCAGGTAGGGGGCTTCGAGCCCTTTCGACTTGTGGATAGTGATGACCCTCACGGCGTCCGTACCTTCCGGAGAACTGATCGTCAGTTTGGCGTCGTTCCAGTGGTGCAGATACTCCCGGAGTTCGTTTCCGTTGGAAGCGCACCACTCCCGCAGGTCGTCCATGAACGCCTGGATGTAGAGGGTTTCCCCTTCGAAGTCTTCCGGGGAACTCTCGCGCAGCTGCCTTAGCAGCACTTCGCACAGGTCGGTCAGGGAATGGAATTCGTCGGGGAACTCCACGGCCTCGGTGCGGGCAAGGTAGCTGTTTATCTTGTCGTCCGGATTCTCGTGGTTGGCGAGGATGCCGGTGAGTTTGCGGAGAATCTTGGAAGATTTCAGATTCAGGGAATCGTCCGACACGACGGGTATCCCGTCCTGTATCAAGGCGTTGGCTATGGTGGAGCCTTCGGCATTCGCCCTCACCAGAACGGTGATTTCACCGTAGCGTGCACCTGCCGAGACGGCATCTGCAATGGACTCCCGGACCTTGGAAATCTGCTCGTCTTTTCCGCAGAAACTCACGCGCACCAGCCCCTCCCGGGCATCGTCCGTCATGATCTTTTGCTTGACGTCGGCATAAAGCCCCGGATGCCCTGCAATCCTGGATGCGAACTCGAAGAACGCGTTGTTGAAGTTCACGATATTCTTCAGACTCCTCCTGTTCTCCTGCTTGAGTTCCACCTTGGCGAGGGGGAAATCCTCGTTCACCTTATGGTCCAGCAGGGTCCAGTCGGAATCGCGCCAGCGGTAGATGCTCTGCTTCACGTCGCCCACTATCAGGTTCTTGTGGTCGTTCGCGTCGCTCTCCTTGAGCAGCGGGCGGAAGTTCTCCCACTGAATGTTGGAAGTGTCCTGGAACTCGTCTATCAGGAAGTTCTCGTAGCGCACTCCCATCTTCTCGTACACGAAGGGAGCGTCGCTGCCGGCTATGATATCCTTGAGGATGACGTTCGATTCGTCGAGCACCATCACGTTCTTCTCTTTGAGGAGTTCCCTGTAGGAACGGTAGAATTCCCCGGCGAGCCCGAGGCTGAAGCTCATGTCGCGCAGCAGCCAGGCCGTGCAGTACCAGGTGTAGCGCTCTCCGAACAGAAGATCGCAGAAAACGCTGCCGTCGGCCTCCTTCATAAGGGTGGACTTGCACTGGGGGATCATCTCCCAGGTCTTGAAGCCCTTGAGGTAGGGGGCGAGCTGTTTTACGGAATTGGCCTTGCTGACAACTACGTCCTTTGCGGCTGCGTTGAGTTCGTCGGTGAAGTCCCCGATTATCTGCTCGCAGTTCGCGCGTATGGCCTGCAGGTTCTTCTTGCTGAAACGCTTCTGGAGCTCATCGGTGGAGCCGGCACCCTGCATCATCAGGCGGCCGCCCATCTCATAGAGACTCTCTTCGATGTTGACGCGCTTGCCCTGCGAGAGGTCGGTAGCCACGCTGCGCTGCATCCAGTCCAGGATTTCCGTGTCTTTCCTGGTGAGGGAATCGAGGATGCGGTCCATGGCTTCGCGGATCAGGGAGTCTTTGTCCAAATCTATCTGATAGTCGGCGACCTGCCCGATCTCCCTCGCGAAGGCCTTCAGCGCCTGCTGGAAGAATTTGTCGATGGTGCTGACCGCGAAGGCGCTGTAGTCGTGGAGGATGTCGCGCAGCATCTCCCGTTCGTTCTTGTCGGACGATTCCGAGAGGAACTTCAGGATGCGGCCCTTCATCTCGGCCGTGGCCTTGTTGGTGAAGGTTACGGCAAGGATGTGCCTGTAGGCATATTTGCCGGTGAGCAGTGATATATACTCTTTCGCGAGGGCGTATGTCTTGCCCGACCCTGCGGAGGCTTTCAGAATCTTTATCATCGTCCGCAAATGGTTTTGAAGTCACAATATTCGCAGGTTTTCGTGTCCGATGTCCTGTTCCACGGCACGTCCTTGTCGCGCAGTTCATCCAGCAGCAGGGCCACCCGCTCTTTCATCAGGCGCCGGAATTCAGGACTCGCCGGCACGCTCCGGGGCTTCTGCACGAAGAGCTCTGTGGTCTGGTAGATGCAGTTCTCGAGAGCGCTGCCTTCCGCACGGAGGTCCCTGTCGAGGAATTCGTCGTAGAGGTAGAGCTGCAGGGCGATTTTCGGCCGCTTGGAGTTGTCGGGGCCGAACAGGGCGTCCACCACCTGCTGCGCGTTGCCGTCGTCGATCAGGATGTCCTGGTCGGAAACCTTGCCCGTCTTGTAGTCCACTACGCGCACCGTTCCCCGCTCGAACGAGTCCAGACGGTCGATGAACCCCTTGAAATGGAAGCCGCCGATGTCCTTGTAGCGTTTGAGTTCGAGGCCCAGGATGCGGAACGAGGCGAGCCCTTTTTCCTGCAGCAGGGCAAGGTCGGTGCGCAGTATCTGCTCCGCATATTTCAATATCAGATCCTCGAATATGAGGTTCCTGCCCTCGACCTCGTCGGTGTGCAGCTGTTCCATTATCAGCGCCTCGATGATGCTGCGGATGCGCTCCTTGCCGGCAAGCAGTTCTTCGAGGTAGGACCTGCTTATCTCCTTGCGGTCGGAGTAGAGAGTCTGCATCGTCTTGTGGAGGACGTCTCCGAGCATCCCGGCATCCAGCGCTTCGCTCACCTCGTCCGCCGCCTTCAGCTCCTTCACCTTCGAGAAATAGAACTTGGCCGGGCAGGCCAGATAGTTCTGCAGTGCGGATGCCGAAAGATGGAATCCGTCCTCCTGCATCTTCGCGATGTCGTCGTCCGTCTTGGGAATGGCCCCTTCCGCCTGCGCCTCCCTTATGGGGGCCTTCACCACATATCGGCGGATGTCGAAGTCGTAGAGCATCTGCATCTGGCGGATGTAGCGGCTCTCCTCGCCGCTGCGGCTGAGTTCCGTGCGGGAGTCGAAGATCAGCCAGACGTTCTGCGCGCGCTGAATGAGGCGGTAGAAGTAGTAGGCCCAGACGGCGTCCTGATATTCATAGGTAGGCAGGCCGAAACCCTTGCGGAGTTCGGCGGGGATGAACGAAGGGGATACTGCCCTGCGGGGGAAGGTGCCCTCGTTGCATGAGAGGATGATGAGATTTTCGAAATCCAGGGCGCGCGTTTCCAGCGGGCCCATTATCTGCATGCCCAGCAGAGGCTCCCCGTCGAAGGGGACGCTGGCGCGGCCTGCGAGCTGCCCGAAGAGACGCCACCAGGTGCGGGGCTGTACCTGCAGGTTCAGACTCTGCAGGCGGGTGGCAGCCTTGTAGGCGAACATAGCGAAGTCGAGTTCCATCTGCATTCCGTCATGCTGCTTCAGCAGGGGAGCGAGACCAAGCAGGAATTCGCGCACGTACTGCCCCGGATCCGTCGCCGGACGGAATATGAGTTCGAGTATGGCGCTGCCGCGGAAGGCCTCCTGCGGCACATAGTATCTGGCCTCTTCCCTTACCTTCTTCACGATTGCGTTTCCCGCTTCATCCAGAATGCTCCGCAGTATGCTGTTGCTGAAGATGTTCCAGATGTGCCTGTGGTAGAACTGCACCGAGCCGTTCCTTTCCCTTGCGTTAAGCTGCATTGCGGCGATGTCGTCCATAAGTGCAGTGAATTCGCTGTCGCCCATGGGGTAGCCCATCGTCACGTTGACATTTTTTATCTGCGGCGGAATCGAATTCAGCACATTCAGCAGCAGCCCTTCATCCGGCAGAACTATTGCGGTGTTGATATCTATTGGCGCTGGATCAGGAACACCCTCCCAAGACCTACGCCACCCTCGGCTTAGAGGGAGGGGCCCATCGCCCGCGATGGGAGGGGCGGAGCATCCGGCGAATGCCGGTTGCGCAGCGGTCAAGGAGGGTGTGTCCTGATCCGGCGCGGATAAAATATACGGCAGCAGTTTCGTCTGACCGACCGAAGAGGGGACGGAAACAACGTTGACGACGGGGCGGGGGAGGCCGTCCGGATCAAGCCCGAAGGCCTGCGGAAACTCGGCCACATTCTGAGCCAGAAAGAAAGACGACCTGTTAGCAGGATCCTTGATCTCCTTGCTGCTGAAATCCCAGCAGAACTCCGCCAGATGCGCATCCCGCATCTTGCGAAGCACCTTCTTCTCGCACTCGTTCAACGCATTCAGCCCCACGAAAACGAACTTCTCGCTGTCCGGGAAACTGCCCGCCAGCACATCCACCGCAGACTCGCTTTCAAGACGGTCGGCAATGGAACGGTATAGCATGCCTTCGGAAGCCAGCCCCTTCGAGGCGAGGGCGTCGTTGAAAGAATGATACAGCGGCAGCAGTATGTCCCAGATGCGGCGGAACTTTTCCTTGTAGTCGCCGCTGCCCTTGAACTGCCCGAGGAAACTCTCCATCGCCTCGCGCTGCTCCGGCTCCAGATAACTGAGGTCATCCTGCATCTGCCGGAACTCCGCCACGTTCTTGAAGATGTGGTCCGCCTTCACCAGATACTTGTCGACCTCCGCGAAATCGCTCTGCAGGACTCCGCCCCAGAAGATGAACTCGTCCAGCGTCTCGGCGTTCGGGTACAGCTTGCTGTAGCAGTCGTACAGGGTGACGAGGGATTCCATGCGGTCGGCGGGGCGCAGCCCTCCTATGCGCGCAAAGAAATCGTTGATGGTAAGGCATTCGGGCGAAATCATCGCCTTTTTAGCCGCGGCGCACTCTTCTCCCATGTATTTGCGGAAGAAACTCACCGCGCGCTTGTTCGGGAATATAAAACACATCCGGCTGATCTCGGGAGCCGGATGGTAATGATGTGCAACTTGTTTGAGGAATGGTGTCATCGCAAATCTGTAATTGTCCAGAGTCTGTCATATTTTACCATATCCAGACGGAAATCTTTCAGGTCTTCTGAAAATTCCGTCTTTCTCAGAATCGTCGCCTTGCAGCTCAATGGCTCCGGAATACCCTGCATTGTCAACTTGAAGGACACCCTCGTGCCGTCCAGCACCAGGTCGGTCACATTGTCGATGATGCTGTCCAGATGCCCGAA
>ONFK01000199.1 GCA_900317065.1 uncultured Bacteroidales bacterium | reverse complement strand
CCATTCCCGGTAATATTCCATTTTGGGGTCCTCAAACAGGGACATCTGTACGGCCGATTCGTGCGTCAGGCGCGATACGCCCAGGCCCACCTGCCGGATGGGCGTGACGCCGTCCCAAACCTCCGGGAGCATCTTCCGGGCCGCATTCAGGATGACGGCCGTAACATCCGAAGGCTGCTCCAGGGTGGTCTGTTTTTGCGCCACAGTGAAGTCCTTGTACTTAACGAACATAGACACGCAGGACGCCCTGAAATCGTCCCGGCGGATACGGTGAGCCACAATACACGCCACATTGAACATGGCCCTGTCGATGTCCTTCGGATTCAGCAGGTCCTTCGGAAAAGTCCTTTCGGCACTATAGCTCTTGGCCTCGGCAACCTCCGTTTCCACCGGCGAATCGTCACGGCCATTCGCATTCTCGTGCAGCTGCACGGCAAATTTCTGGCCGACCAGCCGCGTCAGCGAGCCCATGCCTATAGCCGCCAGCTGGCCGATGGTCTTGATCCCATAGGCCGTCAAGCGTTCCTCCGTCTTCTTCCCTACCCACAGGAGATCTCGCACGGGCAACGGCCACATCTTGGCGGGCACTTCATCGGCCCAAAGCGTATGCACCTTGTCCGGCTTCTCGAAGTCCGAAGCCATCTTCGCGAGAAGTTTGTTGGAGCCGATACCCACGTTCACCGTAAAGCCCAGCATATTCTTGATCTGGTCCTTCAGTTGCGTCGCCACCGCTACGGCATTTTCCGGCGTACAGCGAAGGCTCATATCGATGAAGCACTCATCGATGGAGAACTGCTGCAGGATGGGTGAATAACTCCGGCAAATGGCGATGAAGCCCTCCGAGCACTGTTTGTACCACTCCCAGTCCCCTCGCATGATAACCAGGTTCGGGCACTTGCGAAGGGCCATCGACACGGGCTCCGGAACGCGGATTCCCAGTTTCTTGGCCGGGATGGATGCAGCCGTCACAATGCTTCGCCGGTCGCTCGGGTCACCAGATACGACGGACGGAACAAGCCGGATGTCCGGCTTGCCTTCCTGCACCAGTTTGGCTCCCAGCCAGCTGACAAAGGCGCTGTTTACATCGATATGAAAGATGATGCGGGGCAAAGAACTATTCCTCCTCTACATTATCATACACCCCGGCCTTGGTCAGAATATCCCCAAAGGTGCTATAGAGCGAGTCAAGGTCGGACAGGAGATCATAGAGGCCGTCTTCGGAGAGGACGGAACGATTCACTTCCAGGGATACCTCTCCCCTTTCGTCCGCCTCAAAATCTTGCTGCCACTTGCCCGACTCCTGATACTCCTGGAGTTTCTCCACCTCAGGAATCAAGGCATCCCATTCTTCTGCCTTCTCCGCCAGCTCAGTTACCAGCTTACGCAGCTTGTCATAGGCATTGCTCATGAAAGCAATCCGTTCTTCCCGGTTCGCCACTGCGTCTGTCTGACGAAGGGTCAGTTCCATGCGTTTAGGGTCAAACTCCTGTTGTGATGTATCCATATAGCAATTTTTCACGCGATATTAAAGCTTCGGACGACTAAGGCGAATGGGTCGATGAAGATGCGCATGGCGATGATGGGGATGTACACCAGCATGATAATGAACGTATACAAGGAACCCGGTACCAGCGGCATGGAAAGAAGCAGGATGGCTGCTACCGGCATTACGCCTAGCAGGTACTTGCTGATAACTTGTGTGAAGAGCTTTTTCTTGTCCATAACATACAAAACTAATCATTTTTTGTGGTAAATTAGCGGTATGTTTTCAGAATTTCTTCAGAGATAGGGCCAGTCATGCTGTTCAAACCATATAGTTACACCGAGCGGTACGGGATGCGTCTTCAACGCCTCACCCTGGACGGGGGCTTCACCTGTCCGAACAGGGACGGGACGCTTGGAACCGGGGGGTGCACCTTCTGCGACAACGCTGCATTTCACCCTTCCTATACCCAAGGGAAATCCATCCCGGATCAGATAGACGCCGGTATCGCCTTCCACACCGCAAGGGGACGGAAGGCCGATGGCTACCTGGCTTATTTCCAGGCTTTCTCGAACACCTACGCTCCTATCGACGTCCTCCGTGAGCGGTACGAAGCCGCGCTATCCCACCCTGCGGTAAGGGGGCTTGTCATCGGCACGCGGCCGGACTGCATCGACACAGAAAAGCTCGGCTACCTCTCTTCCATCAAGGAACGCGGGAAGATTGTAGAAGTGGAGTACGGCATTGAATCCGTCTATGACCTCACGCTCCGGCGCATCAACCGGGGGCACGACTTCGCCTGCACCAGAAGGGCCGTCATGGAAACGGCATCGAGGGGGCTCACCACCGGCGGTCACATCATCCTCGGCCTTCCAGGGGAAACGCGGGAGATGCTCCTTCAAGAGGCCGGTATTCTCAGCGCCCTGCCCCTTGACTATCTCAAGTTCCACCAGCTCCAGATCCTGAAAGGGACCCCCATGGCGTCCGAGTACAAAGAAAGGCCCGGGGACTTCCTTCGTCCCGGACCTCAGGAGTACATTGACCTTCTGGCAGAGATAATCACCCGCCTAAGGCCGGATATCGCCATCGGCCGTATCGCCAGCAGTGTTCCCCCGTCCTTCACGGACGCCCCGTGGGGACTTCTCCGCCACGATGAACTTGTCCGGAGACTCGCCCTCCGGCTGGAGGAAATGACGCCTTAGGTGAGGAGTTCCTGAAGCGGACGGGAGCATGAGGCACGGGGGCTGATGAGTTACCCGGGAAAAATAGCTATCTTTGTGCACCCTCAGAAGGAGACGCCGGGCATTGCTGCAGCCCTCGGAAGGGCTTATCCCGTATGGACGGGCATCGGGGCCATCGGCACGGTGCTCATCGGCATCCTGGTATTCAAGGAGCCCGCGAGTTTCTGGCGGCTGTTCTTTATTTTCACATTGATTGCGTCCGTGATCGGGCTTAGATTTGGTATGAGCAATGAAATGACCTTCCGGCCGATGCGCCGATTCAAACAGGAACTCCCTCAGAAGGAGTGCGAGGAGATACTTACCCACGCCTACCGTGGCTTTCTCTCTGTGATTGGGAATGGCGGATATCCGTACGCACTACCCATCAACTTCCTTTATGCCGACGGCCATATTTGGTTCCACTGCGCACTTCAGGGGCATAAGATGGATGCCATCAAGGTTTGCGACAAAGCCTGCTTCACCGTAATTGACGATCCGGTCAAAGAGGAAAACGACTGGTGGTATCACGTGCGGAGCGTCATCTGTTTTGGCCGTGTGCGCGTAGTCTCGGAGGATGCAGAACGCCTTGCAATGCTGCGTAAACTGGGCTCAAAGTACTTCCCTGAAGGGTACGATATGGAGGCAGACATGGTTAAAAACGCTCCCCATGCCGCCATGCTGGACTTTTCAATTGAGCACATGAGCGGTAAAAGGGTACGGGAGAAATAGAATCACCTAATCTTGTATCCACCACACCGGCAAGGTGATGGCTATGAGGATGATTGTCAGCATCCACGACCGTCAATGCTGCAAGCTGCGCCCATAGTTTCAGGCGATGGCCTTCGCCTGATCGAACGCAGGATGGGAATCCCGAAGATCCAGGAACTGTTTCAAGTTACGAACGTGCTTTCCGATATCAATCACTTCGAAATTGGGATTGCCTTCGACCTGCTTTTCCACATATTCGCAGTCAGGGCAGGTGTGCATTACGTACATCTTTATCATAGCTATGGTGTATTCAGTTTAGCCAGGCAAATTTACAAATTATCCACGAGACTACTATCCGGGCGGGAGGACTTGTTCCGCTTGTCGAACGCTTGCGACCTGTCCGATGTGCTGACGGGAGTTGGTCGGAGCGGTGCAACATTTGGGGCGGAATTTGTATCTATATAGGCGTAACCAATTACACAAATCATGAAACCGAAGAAGAAACAGAAGAAACTGCGGATTACGGAGGCCGACTATATGTTGGCCCAGCGCAGAGCGGCTCGGATGGAAGAGATTTCCGAGCACGGGAGGCCGGTTTCATACACGGCGCTCCACA
>ONFK01000200.1:847-4547 GCA_900317065.1 uncultured Bacteroidales bacterium | reverse complement strand
GCTGACAACGACGCCTACCCGAGTCTTGCGCATTCCTCTTTCTTCAGACATGTGGTTTGTCTCCTTTCCGGATTACGCCTGAGCCTTAAGCTCAAGGTTGCGAAGCGCCGTCTTTGCGCGGGCGATGTCCCGCTTCGTTTTGGCAACGGACGAGGTGTCCTGCAGTGAATTGATCGCCATCTGGAAGCGCAGATTGAAGAGCTGTTTCTTGAGGTCAAGAATCTTCTCATTGAGTTCCTCACGGGAAAGCTCGTTAAAGTTGGTTCCCTTCATTACGCTTCACCACCTTCACTTGTTTTTACCTGCTCACGGGCAATGATCTTCGACTTGCAGGGCAGCTTGTGAGAGGCAAGACGCAGCGCCTCGCGGGCATCCGCTTCGGCAACACCCTTGATCTCAAACAGCACACGGCCCGGCTTGACTACTGCAACCCAGTACTCGGGCGAGCCCTTGCCTGAACCCATTCGGGTCTCAGCCGGCTTCTCAGTAATCGGCTTATCCGGGAAGATTTTGATCCAGACCTGTCCGCCGCGCTTCGTATAACGGGTCAGCGCAACACGGGCAGCTTCGATCTGACGGGCGGTCACCCAGCTCGGCTCAGTAGCCATCAGGCCAAACTCGCCGTAGGCAAGGAAATTGCCGCGCTGGGCCTTGCCCTTCATGCGGCCGCGGAAAACACGGCGACGCTTTACTCTCTTGGGCATCAACATGGTTTATTTGCCTCCTTCGGTCTTGGCTGCGGCCTTTTTGGCGGTCGGAAGCACCTGGCCCTTATAGATCCAGACCTTCACGCCCAGACGGCCGTATGCGGTCTTCGCCTCGGCAAAGCCGTAATCAATGTCCGCTCTCAGAGTCTGCAGCGGAATGGAACCCTCGTGATAGCCCTCGGAACGTGCGATGTCCGCACCGCCCAGACGGCCGCCCACGCTGGTCTTGATGCCTTTGGCACCGGCCCGCATGGAGCTCTGGAGGCATTTCTTCATTGCACGACGGAATGAGACACGGTTCTCCAGCTGCTGCGCAATGTTCTCGGCGACGAGCTGCGCATCCAGGTCCGGAGACTTGATCTCCTGTACATTGAGCAGAACCTGCACCTTTCCGGCGCCGCCCAGATGCTTGATGATGGCAGCCTTGATCTTCTCAATGTTGGCACCATTGGCACCGATGACAATGCCCGGCTTTGCGACATTCAGCGTCACCGTCACGCGGGTCTTGTCGTTATCAAACCGACGCTCGATTTCAATTTTGGAAACGCCGGCATCATAAAGCTTCACCGTGCGGTTGCTCTTATCATCCACAAACTCGAAATTCTTGATCATTTCGCGCAGCTTTGCATCGGAGATAAGATTGTCGGCAAAGTCCTTTTTATCCGCATACCAACGGGCGTCCCAGTTCTTGATGACGCCGACGCGAGCGCCGTGCGGATTCACTTTCTGGCCCATCCGAAAACCTCCTTATTTCTGGTCGAGCACGATAGTAATGTGACTCGTGCGTTTAAGCATCGGGGATGCACTGCCGCGACTTCTCGCAACATAACGCTTCAGTGTCGGGCCGGGGTTTGCATAAACCTCAGCAACATACATGGAGCCACGGGACATTGCATTGTTTTCACGGTTCTCGCCGTTGGCGATGGCGGAGAGAAGCAGCTTTTCCATAATCGGTGCGGCTGCCTTCGGCGTGTACATCAGGATAGCCAGTGCTTCCTCAGCACTCTTTCCGCGAATCAGATCTGCAACGATCTTCACTTTGCTCGAGGAGATCCGGACATATTTGGCAGTTGCATGGGGCCGCTTGTCAGCATTGGCTCTCCGTGCATTTGCTTTCTCACGAATTCTTTTTGCCATGTGTCTTCACTCCTTTACTTTCCACCGGAGCTCTTCTCGGATCCAGCATGACCCCGGAAGGTCCGTGTTGGAGCGAACTCACCCAGCTTATGTCCAACCATCTCTTCAACAATATAGACAGGCACATGCTTGCGGCCGTCATAGACAGCAATGGTGTGACCTACCATTTCCGGGAAAATTGTCGATGCACGGGACCAGGTCTTGAGCACGCTCTTTTTCCCTGTCTCATTCATCGCTACGACCCTCTTGAGCAGCTTCTCTGCTACATAAGGGCCCTTTTTGACCGATCTGCTCATTGATGAGTCCTCCTAATTACTTCTTGCCAGCACGCTTCACGATCTTGCGATCCGAATACTTGTTGTGCTTACGGGTCTTGAGGCCAAGTGCCGGTTTGCCCCACGGCGTAACAGGTGCCGGAAGACCGACAGGGCTCTTGCCCTCACCGCCGCCATGCGGATGATCGCAGGGGTTCATGACAACACCGCGGACAGTAGGACGGATACCCATGTGACGGGTGCGGCCGGCTTTACCGATGCGGACGTTGCTGTGATCCGAATTGCCTACGGTACCAATGGTCGCCTTGGCATCAATGGAGATCATGCGGACCTCACCGGAAGGAAGACGAACCTGAGCAAACTTGCCTTCCTTAGCCATCAGCTGTGCGGAATCGCCGGCGCTGCGAACCATCTGGCCGCCACGGCCGGGGATGATTTCCACGTTGTGGATCAGTGTGCCGAGAGGAATCAGGCGAAGCGGCAGTGCGTTGCCGGGCTTGATATCAGCACCATCGCCGCTCAGAACGGTATCACCGACCTTGAGGTCAAGCGGCGCAAGAATGTAACGCTTCTCGCCGTCTGCGTAGTACAGAAGAGCGATGTTCGCGGTACGGTTCGGATCGTATTCAATGCCTGCAACTTTGGCCGGGATGCCGTCCTTGTTGCGCTTGAAGTCGATCTGACGGTATTTCACCTTGTTTCCGTCACCCTGGTGACGAACGGTGATCTTCCCCTGATTATTGCGGCCCGCGCGATTTTTCTTAATCTCTACGAGGCTTTTCTCAGGGGTTTTCTTGGTGACTTCCTCGAAAGTGAGAACAGACATGAAACGTCTTGCCGGGGAAGTCGGCTTATAAACACGAATGGCCATTTCTTACCCTCCCTGTTACTGCTCGCCGTCAAAGAAGTCGATGGTCTTGGAATCCGGCTTCAGCGTCACATACGCCTTCTTGATCTCAGGGGTGCGACCGGAGTAGCGACCCTGGCGCTTAATCTTGCCAAGTGTACGCAGCGTATTTACGCTGTCAACTTTTACATCAAAGACGGCCTCAACAGCCTTCCTGATTTCGATTTTGTTTGCATCCTTCGCCACTTCGAAAACGTAGCGCTTGTCATTAACGCTGCCGAATGCTTTCTCGCTGACGACGGGGCGGAGAATGATGTCATGAGGATTTTTCATTATGCGTAAACCTCCTCAACCAGTTTCACCGCTTCCTCGGTGATGATGAACTTCTCATTGGCGAGGATGTCATACACATTGATGGTGTTGACATAGGCGGTCTTCAGTCCAGGGATATTTGCGCTGGCACGGGTCACAGACTCATTCGGGCCGGCAAGAACCAGCAGCGCGGTCTTCTCAATTCCGAGATTCTTGAGAATCTTGGCGACCTCACGGGTCTTCGGCTGAGTAAGAGCGATTTTATCAAGCACGATCATTTCGTTTCCGGTGACCTTGGATGTCAGGACACCCTTCATAGCCAGGCGCTTGATCTTCTTGGGAACCTTGATCACATAATCACGCGGCTTCGGAGCGAATACCACGCCGCCGTGTGTGAACTGCGGTGCGCGGTTGCCATGGTG
>ONFK01000200.1:0-791 GCA_900317065.1 uncultured Bacteroidales bacterium | reverse complement strand
TTTTCCGTCCGCCTCCGCGAACCTCGCCGCGGGTCTTGGCAGACTGGGTTCCCTGCCGCTTTGCAGCCAGCTGGCTGCGGACAACCAGGTGAATGGCGCTCTCGTTGATCTCGCTGGCAAAGACTGATTCGTTCAGTTCAATCTCGCTAACCTTTGCGCCGTCCTGATTCAATACAGCAATCTTAGGCATTGAAACAGTTCCTCCTTATCAGGCTTTTACGGAATCGCGGATCACAAGCGTTCCGCCATTCGGTCCCGGCACGGCGCCTCTGACAAGCAGAAGGTTGCGTTCCTTATCCACACGAACCACACCCACGTTGAGAGTGGTGACACGCTCGACACCGTACTGTCCGGGCATCTTCTTGTTCTTGAACACACGGGACGGATCGGAGTTAGCGCTCATGGAGCCAACACCGCGATGATACTTGGAACCGTGTGCCATAGGGCCGGTATGGTGATTCCAGCGCTGAATGACACCGCTGTATCCATGACCTTTGGTGATACCGGTGATATCCACGCGGTCACCAGCCGCGAATACATCCACCAGAACATTGTCGCCAACATTATAGGCGCTGCAGTCCTCAAGACGAAGTTCGCGCAGATTCCGGCAGGGGGCCACACCTGCTTTTTTGTAATGACCGGCCATCGGCTTGTTTACCAGCTTCTTAGCGCGGTTCTCGGCATACTCGTCAAATCCAACCTGGATTGCCTCATAGCCGTCCTTTTCGACCGTCTTCTTCTGCACAACAGGGCAGGGACCGGCTTGGATAACCGTGACCGGGATCAGACGG
>ONFK01000204.1 GCA_900317065.1 uncultured Bacteroidales bacterium | reverse complement strand
CTATGGCGTATTCCCATAAACCGTTCAGGTTGAGATAGGAGTCCCTGACCATTTGCGGACGGGGATACTCCTGATGTACATTTGCAGGGTCCACTTTTTCGGCCCAGACGGTTTTGATGTGGTCGCCGGCAGGGGCCCATCCGGTCTGTTCTTCAGGGGTGCCGCACGAGAAGAGGATGGCGGCGCAGGCAATGGAAATAGAAAGAGACTTGTTCATAAATTCAATGACATTTGGCTCAAATTTACGGAAAATAATTATCTTTACAAACTGATGAAAATGAGGCGTCTCATATTTTGCATTATTGTCTTTCTGGCACCCATCGTTGCAAGAAGCCAGTCTGAAAGACTCGTGGCGCTCCCCGACGAATTCCGCGGGGCCTGGCTCGCCACGGTCGGTGGCATCGACTGGCCGGATGCCGAGGATCCCGCCATCGTGCAGCAAATCAGGCTGATAGAACAGATAAAAGGGCTGAGGGAGATAGGGTGCAATACTCTCATCTTCCAGGTAGTCAGCAACATGGACGCCCTCTATCCGTCGAAACTCCTCCCCTGGAGTGCGGTTCTCACGGGCACCGAAGGCCTCGACCCCGGTTTCGACCCTCTCGCGCTTGCGACCAGGGTGGCGCACGACTGCGGCATGCAGATCCACGCATGGATCAATCCGCTGCGCGTGTGCAGGGATGATGTCACCCCCCACTGCGATTCTCACGTGAGCGTGACGCATCCCGAATGGGTGCAGAACTACATGCATAAGCTTTACCTCGATCCGGGCAATCCGGATGTGGTGAAGTTCCTGTCCGACATCGCAAGGGAAATCGTAAGCAAATACGACGTGGACGGCCTTCACATCGACGACTATTTCTATCCCGACGGATTGCAGAAGAACGGACGCGGATGGCGCAACGACATGTACAAGCTTTATGGCAAGGGAAAGAAACTCGACGACTGGCGCTTCGGCACCATCAACAATGTGGTGCGTACCCTCTACGACACCACCCATGAATGCAAGCCGGACGTGGTATTTGGCGTATCTCCCTCAGGTAGGCTCGTAAATACCTGCCGGCTCTATGCGGATCCACGCATGTGGGTAAGCGGAGGTTATGTCGATTACCTAGCTCCGCAGATTTACTGGGCCATAGGCAGAGGCGACGGTGCAGCGTTCGAGACTGTGCTGGACAGTTGGCGCTTCGTTTCGAAGGGCATTCCGGTCTATATCGGGCTTGCCGCATACAAGTACGCGCAGGGCTACACCAAAGGTCTGGACGCACCCTTTCTTTCGCTTGGGGAATTCAAGAAGGAACTGGACCTGTGCCGTTCCGCCTGGTTTGTGAAAGGGCATATCTGGTTCCGCACCAAGGACGTGCTGCAAGACGATTTCCGCGCCTACATCCTTTCCGAATTATATGAACAATAATCATTTTTAAATCAATACATCATGAAAAAATCTCTCTTTATTTGCACCGTTTGTGCAGCAGTACTCGCCACCGCTTGTTGCGGAGGCAAGAATACCGTGACCGCCATCGTTGCAGGTTCCGACAAAGTTGCCGCATTGGTAGTCGAGTATCCCCAGGCTCTCGATGCCGAATCCGTATGCCCCGAAGCTTTCGTGGTTGAAGGCGAGGAAGTTGCCTGCGCCAAGTTGGTGGAACCCACCAAGGTACTTGTAGCCCTCAAGAAGGACTGCTGCGGCAAGAAGCATGAGTGCGGAGAGGCCAAGCCTGAATGCGGGCAGAAGCCTGAGTGCGGGCAGAAGCCTGAATGCGGGCAGAAGCCTGAGTGCTGCGAGAAGAAAGAAGCTCCCAAGTGCGAAGAAGGCAAGCCTTGCCCCGCAGATGGAGAAGCCAAGCCTGAGTGCGGCGAAGCTAAGCCCTGCCCCAAAGAGGCTGCCGAGAAGGATTGCTGCAAGGAGAAGTGCGAGATTCCTGTTCCCGATGTTGCAGTCCAGCAGGTTGTCGACCTGAAGACCGCCGAAGGAAAGACCGTGAAGGCCTGGAAGAAGGCCGTCAAGGCTACCGAAGCCTGCCCCGCTCCCCATCACGGAAAACATCACGGCAAGCCCGGCTGCGGCGAGAAGCCTGAATGCGGCCAGCAGCACGAATGCGGAGCCCAGCCCTGCGACAAGCCTGCAGAAGAGCAGTGCGACAAATGCAAGGAAGCTGCCGCCAAATAAGCGTGCCCGGCAACTGCCTGAGCAGCAGCACTTTAGCCAAAATGGCCTGGTTGAAATCAACCAGGCCATTTTGCTTATATCGTTGAGCCATAGCAACTTACATGGCACGCAACAAAGCGCATGATCCGACGAACAGCCGGATTTTTACGTTCAACCTTAAAAATGTCGGGTTCATAGGCTGAATAAGCTCTGCAATGCGAAAGAGGCCCGCATCCGGGATGCAGACCTCTTCTGTTATGCCGTCCGGTTCGCAGGACTTGTATGCAAAAAGGGCGATTTTACATACATCTCGCCGGTTTTCGCAGGACTTGTATGCAAAAAGGGCAGTTTTGCATACATCTCGCCGGTTTTCGCAGGACTTGTATGCAGAAAGGGCGTTTTTGCATACATCTCGCCGGTTTTCGCAGGACTTGTATGCAAAAAGGGCGTTTTTGCATACATCTCGCCGGTTTTCGCAGGACTTGTATGCAAAAAGGGCAGTTTTGCATACAAGTATGAAATAAACAAATAAACAATGCTCCAGTCGATTTTGACTGGAGCGTTTTGCTTATATCGTTGAGCCACAACAATTTATGTGGCACACAACGCTACACGACCCTACTTCGCATCCATTGCCTGGCAGGCGGTGATGGCGATGAGGTTGTAGACATCTTCCACACTGCAGCCACGGCTGAGGTCGTTGACCGGCTTGGCGATGCCCTGGAGGATGGGGCCGATGGCTTCGGCGTGGCCGAGGCGCTGGATGAGCTTGTAGGCGATGTTGCCGACTTCCAGGTTGGGGAATACCAGCACGTTGGCGGAACCCGCAATCTCGGAACCGGGAGCCTTCTTCTTTCCGACTGAAGGAACGAGGGCGGCATCTGCCTGAAGTTCTCCGTCGATCTTCAAAGAAGGATCGAGTTCCTTTGCGAGGGCGGTAGCCTCTACGACCTTGTCCACCACTTCGTGCTTGGCAGAACCCTTGGTAGAGAAGCTCAGCATTGCCACGCGGGGATCTGCGAAGCCGGCCACGCTCTTTGCGGTGCGGGCGGTGCAGACGGCGATCTGCGCAAGCTGGCCTGCATCGGGGGCCGGGGTGACTGCGACGTCGCCGATCACCAGCACGCCGTTCTCGCCGTATTCGGGAGCCTGGGTGAGCATCAGCATAGCACCGCTGACGCAGGTGATGCCGGGAGAGCACTTGATGATCTGCAGGGCGGGACGCAGAGTCTCTCCGGTAGTGGAAAGGGCGCCGCTGATCTGTCCGTCGGCATCTCCGCTCTTGATGATGAGGCAGCCGAAGTAGAGGGGATCCAGAACGGTCTTTGCAGCCTGTTCGGGGGTCATGCCCTTGTTCTTGCGGAGCTCATAGAGCAGCTTTGCATACTCGGCGGTCTTCTCGCTGGTGGCGGGATCGATGATGGTCGCCTTGCCTATGTTACGCAGTCCGAGCTTTTCGGCATAGGCG
>ONFK01000205.1 GCA_900317065.1 uncultured Bacteroidales bacterium | reverse complement strand
TCTCCCTGAAGACCTTCAATCCCGACGGAAAGCAGACTCACAGTTATTCTACCGTCCGTTGACACTATAGGGTATATTCTTCACTATAAGCATATCCTTGTCGGCCTCGTGAGCGAGTTCCGAATAGGGTGCTATGTCCAGATGCACGAACTCCTTGCTCTTGAGTTCTTTGAAGCGGCTGCGGTCGCGGCGTTCGGCGGCCGGGGCGGCGGAGTATCCCATCAGCAGCACTGAAGCCATCCAGCGGCGGTGCTCCACCTCGGAGAGCGCTTCAATGGTATCGTCGTCCAGCGCGTCAATCGATGCCTGCGTGGGCTCAAGCCCGAATGCCCGCAGTTTGAGGGGGATGGAATTCGCGCTGGCTATGCTCGACAGTTTGTGCGCGAATGAAAGCCCTGCCCAGGCCTCCTCTGCCGATGTGGCCGGAGGATTCCCGTATTGTTTATCGTAGACATAATTCACTCGTTTGCCGCGCAGCGACCTGCGGAGCAGCAGTGCGTCGTTGTCCGGCGATGCCTCGCCGTAGCAGGTCAGGCAACCGAACATTCCGCTCCCGACAGCCTTCTCCAGAATCTCGACGTGATCTTTCTGATACACTGCAACCGGAACCCCTGCTTTGTAAATGCTCTTGGGGAGATGCAGGGCGGCCGAAAGATTGACCGAAGAATCATCCGAGCACATTGCGAGGACCAGCTTCCGGGTACGCGGACGAAAGGAGATGCGATGCTGCCGTTTATGAACTCCCACTCTATGTCCAGGAAATCCCCATATTCCTTCTTCGGGGCAAAATCTTCCCGCCCCTCCGGCGACACATAAGCATAATGCGAAAGGTCGAACAGGGATTGGTGGTTCGCCACATATTTGTCCATCTGGCTGCGTATGCCCGGGTGGATGAAGGAAATGACCGTCCTGCGGCCGTCGCGTGCGAATGAAGGAAAGTGGCAGATGTGTGCCGCCACGCTTGCGAACGACCTGGCCGTCCGGGAATTACCGGCAATCACAATATGCAGGAACTGCCCTTCGCCTGGAATCGGCAGGAAAGGAGTGTCCACCAGCAGCTGCTCGGCGGTATAATCGCTGGTATTCACTATTTCCGTGCGCAGGCGGGAGCCTTCTCCTTTTGGCAGATACTGGAATACATCCATGCTGGAATGCATCTCCAGGGTGATGTAGCAGGGGATACCCGCTCCGGTGCCGGTGCAGATGCCATTCAGGAGGTCTGCCGCCCCTATGCTGATGGAGTCGTGGGCGCTTTCATCGTCTTCCCCGATTATATAGATGCACGAAGCATGGTCCGGGCAGGCGCTGCGCAGGTCCTCTTCGTTATTGCGCTCGCCGCGGTACCAGGTGATGCGGGAAGCAAAGCGCTTATCGTCCAGGGCAGTTTCCATCCCGGCGCGAAGGAACTCCACATCCCCCGAAGTCATCACCACTATATCCTTTCCCTCGAAGCCGTGGTTGTCACGAAGGGCCTTCAGGATGCCCAGCAGTTGGCGTGAGCCGCCAAGGATCAGCACGTGGCCCCTCATGAGGTAGCGGCGCTCTCCGTTGCGGTACTTCTCCGAGATATTGTCGAACACGTTGGAGAAGGCGGATACGGTGAGGGCATTCAGGATGAGTATGCCTCCGAAGGCGATGATCAGGCTGAAGATGTTAAGCGAGCCCTGGCCTCCTCCGCCATTGGTTTCCAGAGGGAATCCGCCCGGATCCAGATACAGATTCAGGATATCGGTCCATCCCAGTGCCCAGAAGCTGCCGATAAGCACCAGCAGCAGGAACAGCGTAAGCGCAAGAGCGGCAAGCCAGGCAAGTTGCCGGCCCTCTCCCTCGGAGAGTATGCGGTCGATCGTTCTTTTTATCATAGCGTTTTCAGGTATTCGTCGTATTGTTCTTCGATCAGGGCGTCGAGGCCTTTCGGCTCCACGTCTCCCACTTCTAGGATTTCGCGCATAAGGTCCACATCTTCTTTGGTATTGCCTGCAAAGAAGCCCCTGAGTTCTGTTATGAACCGGCTCTCCGGATCGACCTCCTTGAGGCGCAGGGCCCCCTCGTTGGTGGCAAGGAAAGCCAGGTTGCCTATCTTTTTTAGAGGAGTGTCGTTTTCCTTCAGGAACTGGTATTCCCCAGCAATGCGCTGGGTGGCGGATACGAATGCGAGGTGGTACTGGATGAAGAGTTCCAGAGGCTCCGGTGAGCTGAAGAAATTCCCCGCCTTGTAGAAGAGCTTCATCGAAGGCATGAAGCGCATCAGCTCTTCCAGGAGACGTTCCGGCCTGCCGGCGGCAAGGAGTATGTTGTATGCAAATATCATTAGTTTCGCAGACTTGAACCTGGCAGTGAAAGTATCGTCGTTCAGCTCCAGGGAATCTACGATGTCATAGTATTTATCGAAGAATCCGTCCAGCAGCGAAGGATCTTTCGCAGCCTGGCCAAGGAGAGGATACAGTGCCGTCAAACGCTCGGAAGCGCTTTGGGTCTGAATCGACTGCAACTCCTTCTGCAAGGCTTCCAGCTTTTCTTCCTCCCCATTATTTGAATAGATGATCTGTAGCAGGGAACCTGCCATCGAGACCAGCTGCCGTGCAGTGCCGAAGCCGAGATCCATACAGCGCTTTGCCGCCTGCAAAGACTTCAGAAGATGAGGCTCCGAATCGCTATTGCCTGCGAGTATGCTGGCATATGCGAACGCATCCGGAGCGGAAAGAGTGTCGGGGTCGACGTCATCGAAGAAACCGGCCATCCTGCGTGCAGCGGCCAAACGTTCATCTTGCAAATCGGCAAGTGCGGTCATTATATTCATTGAAAGCTGCAGGCGCTGCGAAGGCTCCAGAGCCAAAGCATACCTTTCGAAATCTTCTCCCTCGAAAAATCCCTCGCGGGAGAGCTGTCGCATCTGCGGCCCGTGGGTGCTGGTGAGATAGGACATCTGCTGGCCGTGGAGGTAGTCGCCTTCCACCATATAAGATGCGAAATGCGAGGGCTCTCCTCCCGCAATGGCATAATACAGCCCCATCGTCTCGCGCAGGGAATCTTTTTTGTCCAGAGTCAGGATATATTCCGAAATCTGCTTCTGGCGGTCCTGCAGGCCATCTTCGAATCTGGTAATGTATTTGGCTCTCCAGGTGTGCCGGGTGCGGTCCTCATAGAAAAAGTCGTGAAGGAAGTTCATCGTGCGGTAGAACTGCACGTCGTCCCAGTCGTCTCCGGCAAAGTGGGAGATATCCTTCTCGCGGAGCCCGAACGGTGCGGCTGCAATGGTCCATATCGCCTGGCGCAGACCCTCTCCGATGCCCAGGTTCTTCACTATCTGGTTCACCATGAAGGTCATTATGTCGTAAGGCGTGTCGGGCATTTCCGCCCAGATATCCTTAAGATATCCGTTGATTGCGTCGATCTGGCTGCCACCGCGGGAGCGTATCTGCGCAAAATCCTCCTGGGTGAGCGATTCGAAGATGCGGAAAACGCTGTGCACCCTCAGGGGGATGAAGACCCCGTCCTCGCTGTTCGCGGAATCGATCATGTCCCGGCGTATCTCTGCGGGCAGTTCCAGGAAGAAATTCTTCTCGTATTGGGAGATGAAGCCTTCCGCCTCCTCTGCATCCTGCACTACGGGCACCATCTTCCGGGCTAGCCCGGGATGGGCCTGGAGGAACTTTTCGCGGGCCTCGCTGCCGTCTTCGAGGTTTACGAAGACGTTGACCTGGTCTGCGATCCGGTCGAGCCAGGGCATATAAAGGTCCTTGGCGGCCGTCATCTCCAGGGCTTCCACATCATCCATATAGATATAGATGTACTTGCCCATCTCGCGGGCCTTATCCACCAGCGAAGCGAGAAGCTCATTGAGGTCCGGAACCGGCATCTTGCCCAGCAGCTGGTCATCGTCGGGGAGATCTTCCACTCCGCATACCACGGCCAGTTCGTGTATCCACCGTGCAAGCACGGGACGCATCGAAGTGCTGTATTCCGACAGGCCGAACACTGCCAGGAGACGCACCACTTCATCGTCCCCGTCCCACTGCGAGTATTCCTGCGCCATGTGTGTGCTGGCTCCGAATCCGGGTGCGAACCACACAATGTAGTCACTATCGGCTTCCTGGTACTTTTCGAAGGTTTCCTCGTCGTCCTCTTCCAGCCCGTCGGCATCCACGCCAAGGTCCAGCTCGATGGAACCGGGCAGAATGTGCCCGTCACCCTAAAATACAACCAGCTCAACTTCTCTTGGCTGGCCGACCGCACGACGGCGCTCATCAATCAGGCAAAGGTGGC
>ONFK01000206.1 GCA_900317065.1 uncultured Bacteroidales bacterium | reverse complement strand
CATAGTGTTCTTCGGGGAAGCCGTCCCCAAACTCTCGGATGCCCTTCGCGAACTCGTAGAGGCCGATTACATGATAATCGTCGGCACCTCACTCCTGGTGCAGCCGGCGGCGAGTCTTTGGCAGTTCACACCCGTCGACTGCCCGGTGTACGTTGTCGATCCGGAAGACACACCCATCGACGGCGAGGAAAGCGTCATTCACATCAAAGACAAGGCTACCACCGGTGTTGCCAGGGCCATAGCGATGCTGGAACCTTGACAACTTTAACTGTAAATTCTCAGATGAATCGCGACAAACTCACCGGGCACCTTTCGATAGCGGGGACGTATACCATCTTCGGGCTCAACCTGATATTCTGCAAGGACATAGCCAACGCACAGCTGATCCCTCCCATTGTCCTCTTCACCATGAGGGCCATGGGTGCGAGCATCCTGTTCTGGCTCCTGTCGGCATTTCTTCCGAAGGAAAAGGTCGCCAGGGAGGACTATGGAAAGATCTTCTTGGCCTCGATGGCGGGACTGTTCATCCCCCAGCTCACCTTCCTTTCCGCGATCACCATGGCCACGCCGCTCGACACGGGAATCCTCGGCACTCTCGGCCCGATCTTCACGATGTTCTTCGCATTCCTGTTCCTTGGGGAGCCCATCACCCTCAAGAAGGCCGGGGGAGTGGCACTGAGTTTCGCCGGCGTGCTATTCCTGGTCTACAATTCCGTGCATACGGGCGGAGCGGCCTCGACAAAGCCGTTGGGCGTAGTGCTGCTGCTGGTGAACAGCATCAGCTTCTCCCTCTACCTTGGCGCGTTCAGGCCGCTGATTTCACGCTACGGGGTAGTGACGTTCATGAAATGGATGTTCCTCTTCTCGCTGATAGTCTCAATACCGTTTTCCGCCAGCGGACTGGTTCACACGGATTTCGCAGCCATACCGTCCGGCATCCTCTGGGAGGTCGGATACCTGGTGTTCTTCGCAACCTTCGTGGCTTATTTCCTGATCCCGTACGGCCAGAAGAGGCTTCGCCCGACGCTTGTCAGTATGTACACCTACCTGCAGCCGGTCATAGCGGCCGTGATCAGCGTCTGGATAGGAATGGACGCCATAACGTGGAGGAAAGTCCTGGCGATCCTGCTCATCGTCGGTGGCGTCGTGCTTGTGGGACGAAGCCGAGCTGCGGGCAAATGAGATTAATTACACCTTCAAAAACACATCCTTCTTGTAAAGGAAATACAGTATCAGCCAGCAGACTAGCACGTATCCGGCGGAGGTGATCACCTTTCCCCAGGGGTTGCCGCAGAGGCCTGCGAGGCCGCCGAAAAAGAAGTTGTTGATGGAACTGATGGAAACGATTCTCTGAAGGAGGTAGATGGTGATGGAGTTCATGCCTATCACTTTGAGCGGGAAGGCCCATTTCTTCCAGCCTTTTACGTCTATGATGTAATAGAAGATGGCGAGGCAGGCGAAGGAGTAGGAGCCCACCGCCAGCACGAAGGAACTGGTCCAGAGTTTCTTGTTGATGGGGAAGTCGAAGTTCCAGGCCCATGCAAGCACCCCGCACACCACGGCCGCCGCGAGCAGCCAGAGCGTCTTGCGTCCGCCGGACATCTTTTCGTCGGGAAGGCGCACAAGGTCGCCTGCGAACATTCCGAGCATGGCGGTGATTATCGCGGGAACCGCGCTGAGCAGGCCCTCGGGGTCGAAACGGCCGCCGTCGTAAAGCAGCCGGCCGAGCAGCAGTTTCCTGTCTACCCAGCCCACGAGGTTGCCCTGGAGCGACAGGGGACCCCCTCCCGGCACGTCCGGGGCGCCCACGAAGCGTATCAGCAGCCAGTATCCTATGAGGATAGCCACGGCGATGATGCCGCGTTTCCAGGGAGATTTCACAAAAAGATAGATAAGCGCCGCTCCTGCCCAGGCGATGCCGATGCGCATCAGCACGCTGGCAACGCGCAGGGTCTTGAAGTCCAGCCTGAAGATGCCGTTGTACACAAGGCCCAGGGCGATGAGGATGAGGCAGCGGCGGATGATCTTCCAGACTATCTGCCCCGTGCTCTTGCCGGCCTCGCGCTGCCTGGAGAGGGAGAAAGGCCACGAAACGCCCGCTAGGAAAATGAACAGAGGGAAGATAGTGTCGTGATGCCTCAGGCCGTTCCAGTCCACATGGGTCATCTGCTGTGCGAGCCAGGAATTGTCCCCGTCCGGGAACAGGTGGCACAATGCCACTATCAGCCCGGAAACACCCATGATAAACATCATGTCGAAGCCCCTCAAGGCATCCAAAGAGACAAGTCTTTTGGATTTGTCCATATCAAAAACCTTATCTGAATTTTCCGTCTTCCTCGAGCATCCCTAGGTAGGAATTGTAGCGCTCGGCGCTGATTTCCCCGGCATCGACGGCGGCCTTCACGGCGCAGCCGGGTTCGTGGGTATGGGTGCAGGGCACGAAGCGGCACTCGTCTGCCACCCTAAGCATTTCCGGGAAATATTTGGATATCTCTTCCTTTTCCAGATCCACCAGCCCGAAGCCCCTCAGCCCCGGCGAATCGATAATATATCCAAATGGATCACAACTATTTTGTGTTGAGCGGGAATGCCGACATTGCGACGCCCTCGGCGCAATGCGGCCCTTTCCCGCGACACCAGGGTTGATCGGGTACATTTCATATAACGAAGTCGTATGCTTTCCCTGGAGGTGGGCAAGAGAGATGTTCCCGATTTTGGGATCCAGCGACGGGTCCACCGCCTTGATCAGCGACGACTTCCCCACGCCCGACTCGCCGGAAAACAGACTCAACTTTCCGGCGCATGCCTCCCGCAACTCTGCTATGCCCTCGCCGGTCTTGCAGGATGTATCTATCACACGGTAGCCTGCACCCTCATATATCCGGTGAAACTCCGCAAGCGCCTCCGGGGCTTCGTCGCGGTACAGGTCCACCTTATTGAGCACGATCACCACCGGAATCTTGTAGACCTCGCAGGTCACGAGGATGCGGTCGAGGAATGGGAGTTTTATTTCCGGGAAGAAGAGACTGACGGCAATCACGGCCTGGTCGAGGTTGGCGGCGATTACGTGGGCCTGACGGCTGAGGTTGGTGGATTTGCGGATCACGTAGTTCTGCCTCGGCAGAATCTCAGTAATTACAGCGGACGGAATGGCCCCTGTGGAGCATTTTCCCGTATAGGGTTGCGAAGCAACGCGGAACAGGGGCCCTTTTTCGTCCGCTGTGATATAGGAAACTTTGTCGCCCACGGCGACGGGATTGGTGGCCGAAGACTTCTGCAGACGCACCTTGCCGCGAAGCACCGCAGGAAACGGATCCCACTTGGGGAGCTCGCTCAGCAGGTAATGGCTGCCCGCATTCTTTACAACCGTCGCAATCCTCTCTTCCATGATTATTTCGCTCTTCCTATCAGATTCTCCGCAAAGCGCCGGAGCACCTCGAAACGGACTTTGTTCAATTTGAGCTTGCGTGCCGCCTTCAGCGCCTCCTCGGTATAGCGGCGCACCTCCGCACGGGCGTCGGCATCTACTCCGCAATCGACATACACCTTCTTG
>ONFK01000208.1 GCA_900317065.1 uncultured Bacteroidales bacterium | reverse complement strand
GGCAGCGGTGAGGGCCTCGGCTACCATGGCAGCGGTGACCGCACCATAGAGCTTGCCGCTCTCGGCAACCTTGACGGTGATCTTAACAGGGGTAGCGGCGATCTTGGCAGCCTTTGCCTCTGCGTCGGCAACAAGTTTAGCCTCCTTGTGGGCGCGCTGACGGACGGTCTCCTCGTACTGCTTGATGGCAGACTTGGTACCGAGGGTAGCGAATCCCTGGGGGATCAGATAATTGAGAGCATATCCGCTCTTAACTTCCACGAGTTCTCCGGCCTCTCCGAGACCTGCGACTTCTTTCTTGAGGATGATCTTCATAGGGCAGGATTATTTAAGGAGGTCAGTAACATAAGGAAGCAGGGCGAGGCTGCGGGCGCGCTTGACGGCCTGGGCAACCTTGCGCTGGAACTTGAGGGAAGTACCGGTGATGCGGCGGGGAAGAATCTTACCCTGCTCGTTGAGGAACTTCTTCAGGAACTCAGGATCCTTGTAATCTACATACTTGATACCTGCCTTTTTGAAACGGCAGTATTTCTTCTTGCGAACCTCTACGGTAGGAGGGTTCAGATAGCGTACATTGTCATTCTGTGCCATGGATTAGTCCTCCTTGGTTTCTACGGGTTCTACATCATACTCGGTGACATCTTCCACATCTTCCGCCTTGGGAGCCTCTGCTGCTGGTGCAGGAGTGCTCTTTCCGGAAGCCTTCATCTCGCGGCGATGCTCTGCATAAGCGACGGCATCCTTGTCGAGGGCCACGGTGAGAAAGCGGAGGATACGCTCGTCACGCTTGTACTGGATTTCGAGATTTGCTACGAATTCGGGCTCAGCCTTGAATTCGATCAGGTAATAGAAACCTGATGTCTTGTGCTGGATGGGATAAGCAAGCTGCTTCAGACCCCAATCCTCTTCGTACACGATTTCTCCACCATTGTTGCGGATGAAGTCCGTGTACTTGGCAACCGCTTCCTTCATCTGGGCATCAGACAAAACGGGAGTTGCAATGAAAACGGTTTCGTACTGTTTTAACATTTTGATAATTAATTAGTTATAAATAAAGCCCTTATGGAACTTTCCAAAAGGGCTGCAAATATAGAAAGAATTTCTATAAAATCCTAAAAATTCTCACCCATATCTTCGAGGAAAACGCTCATTTTGAACTTGTCCCCGCCTTGCTCGACGGCATCGACAATCAAATTGAGTCCGCCCTTGACCTCGGTGATCTTGCAGGTACCGCTCTTGATGACGGGATCGATGGAAGGCCCCTGCTGGGGATTGAAGGAAAGGAAGAAATCGCCTTTCAGGTCGGTAGTCTTTCCAATCAGACTGGATTCAAATCCACCATAGCCGTGAAGGACACCACCTTCCGTATCGACATCGACATGGCAGAATCCCTGCATATTGGCGCAGATAGCGTGTACGATCTTGTACGTCTGCCCCCTGACGGTCATGGTGTTGGAAATCGTATCTTCTTCTTTCTTGCAAGAAGAGAAAGCGGCCACAAATGCAAGAGCGACGGCCAGGATGCTGAAAATCTTTTTCATTTCGGTAAACGTTTGGTTGTGGCAAAGATAAGCTTTTACCAATTGCCTGCGATTGCGTTTAGTACAATAGATATTTCATTTCGTAAAATACACCTTCCCTGAACCCGCCCCCGGCTCCGAAGCCCCCGGCACACAAGGTCTCGACGTAGGAGATGTATGCAAAATGCCCTGTTTTGCATACATCTGCCAAGTTTTTGAAGTGGTTGTATGCAAAAAGCCCGGTTTTGCATACATCTGCCGGGGTTTCGAAGAAGATGGGGCGGGACCGGCGACTACCGGTTCGGATCTATCCCCTTCCGCCAGAAACGGTAGGTGATGTCCTCTGCGCAGGCCGGGATGGCGGACGACGCATCTTGCCATCCGCGCCGGGCAAAGGGCCCGGCAGTGTCCCACAAGGGGAACCCTGTCCGGGCATTGCCCGTCCGCAAGCCTTCGTCCGCCATCCCGGCAGCGGTACGGCGTACATGATACAGCCGCTGGTTTGTGGTACGTTCGTTGAGCGGACCGCATTCCGGACGGTAGGGGCCGACCTTCACGTAGTCGAAGGCATCCCAGATTGCAGGTTCAACCTCCTCGCGGCCGGAATACAGAGCGATCTCCATCGCAGGATGAGCGGAACGTATATGCGCAGCCAATGCGAGCAGCGCCTCTGGATCGCGCCCCTCCCCCAGGAACAGAAAACAGTTCACCCCGAAATTGTCGGCAATCAAAGCGTCGACGATCGCAGGAGTGAGTTCCTCGCCGATGTCCAGTTTCAGGAACGGAGAATGGCATCCGACGCAGTTCCCCCGGCAGTTGCTGATATCCACCGCCAGGGAAACGCGGTCCGGAATCTCCTCCAGGACCACGGACGTCATTTCAGGTACGTACTTTATCATTGACCCGTACTGTATTCAGAACGGCTGAATTCCGTGCGTAGGCTTGTACCTGGCGGGGAATGCAGGTACCGGCCCCTTTTTTCGGGGGACGGACCTGCCTTTTCCCCGCCACGCAGGCCTGAGGAATTCAAGCCTCCGACCTATTTCTCCGTATAATACCTGTGATAAGCCTCTTCCTGACGCATTTCGCTGAACGAAGAAATCCTCTTCAGGTAACCGATGACGCGGGTCAGATAATCCAGATTCTTGCTGCCGCACTTGGGGCACACGGTAAGGGTATCCTTGCTGATGTATCCGCAGTCGTTGCAGACGGTATTGCGGCAGTTGAAGGTGAAGTAATTGGTGCCGTAGTGCGCCGCAGTGTTCAGCAACTGCCTGTACTGCTCCTTGCTGAGGTGCTCCGCAATGTTCATGTGCAGGGCGCTTCCGCCGTCGAGATACTTCACATACTCCTCGCCGTGCAGCTTGAACTTGTCTATCATGCTCAGGCTGTCGTCCTCGGGATTGTAGAAGTATGAGGAATACATGTTGTGCTTGGGAGACACGAAGTATCCGTCCTTGCGGTCCCAGTTGTAGTTCTTTCCGGAAAGGTTCTCGCCGGGGACGAACTCGGTGTTGAACATTGCCTCCTTCGTGCGGTCCTTGCGGTTGGAGATATTGATGGTCTCGAGGAGATTGTTCACGAACTCCTTGTATTCGTCGTTGGGAGAAATCTCGAGTCCGAGGAACTCTGCGGCATCGGTCAGGCCGTTCACGCCGACGGTGAGGTACTGGCGCTTCATGTCGATGAAACCGGCGCGGTATACGTCGAGCATCTCGGCCTTCAGGAAGTCCTTGATAATCTCGTTGAAGGCGATCTGATACTTGTGCACACGCTCCGTCTCGGCGGTGATTGCCTCGCTGATGCGCTTGTAGAGGGCATCCTTGTCGTAACTGCCCTTCTCCAGAGGCTTGCCGGGTTCTAGATCCACGCCCTTCTCCTCCTTGAAGTACGCACGGGCGGCATCCTGGATAAGACGGTTCAGGTTGATGGTCATGACCGACTTGGAGCCGGTGGAGACGGAAGCCGTACCCATGGAGTACTGGTGGGTGGTGTGATTGTGCTCGGAATC
>ONFK01000209.1 GCA_900317065.1 uncultured Bacteroidales bacterium | reverse complement strand
TCCCAACACCGCCGGTGGCAATGAGGACGATGCCGTGCTGGCACCGGAATTCAGTTTCGACCTGGATACCGCGCCCATGCTCTTCATCCATGGCGATGCGGACGGATGGGCTGCCATGAATTCGGTGAAGGCCTGGGAGAAGATGCGCGCGATGGGCATACAGAGCGAGTTGCATACCCTCGCCACCCGCAAGCACTGCTTCCAGCGCACGGCATCGCCCGGCACCGGCAGCTACAACTGGATCGACCGCATCTGGGAATACATCCAGCCGTTCATCGCGGAATAAAGGGCCGCAAACCTAAAGCGGCCCTTCAGGTGCTCCCGGTCCTACAGAAAATGACCGACCGGGATCAAAAAAGGCCCAAAATGCTCCCGGTCCTACAGTTTTTGTACGACCGGGAGCACTGCCTTCTTCCACGAGACCATAAGGAGCCGGGCAGGCACAGCCGCCTGTAAAATGTTTGCCATATCAAGCATTATTTACTACTTTTGCGCCCGATAGAATACGAAGACAGCGTCAGGACGCAGAACTGCCTGGTCGATGAAAAAGAGAAAGCGATGAACAAAAAAGAACTGGAAATAATGGCCCCTGCGGGCAATTTCGAATGCCTTCGGGCTGCCATAGAGGGTGGGGCTGATTCGGTATATTTCGGAGTCGGGAAGCTCAACATGCGTTCCCATTCCGCCAACAATTTCAAGCCCGAGGACTTGAAGGAAGTCACGCGCATCTGCCGCGAAGCGGGCGTAAAGAGTTACCTGACCCTGAACATCTGCCTGTATCCCGAGGACCTGCCGGACATGCGCATAGCCCTCGACAAGGCGAAGGAGGCCGGGGTGGATGCCATCATCGCCTCCGACATTGCGGCCATCTCTTACTGCCGGCAGATAGAGCTCGAGGTGCATATCTCCACTCAGTTGAGCATCAGCAACCTGGAAGCGCTGAGGTTCTATGCGCAGTTCGCCGATGTCGTGGTCCTCGCCCGCGAGCTCAATCTGGACCAGGTCCGGGAGATTTACGACGGCATCGTGCGTGAGCAGATAAAAGGCCCGTCTGGGCAGCTGGTGCGCATCGAGATGTTCGCCCACGGGGCTCTCTGCATGGCCATCTCCGGCAAATGCTACCTGAGTCTGCATACCGCCGGGCAGTCGGCCAACAGAGGAGCGTGCATACAGATATGCCGCCGCGGCTACGGCGTAACCGACCTCGAGACCGGCAACGAGCTCAACATCGACAACAAGTACATAATGTCGCCCAAGGACCTCTGCACCATCGAGTTCATGCAGCGGATAATCGAGTCCGGCGTGAAGGTATTCAAGATTGAGGGCAGGGCGAGAAGCGCAGAATATGTGAAGCGCTGTGCACAGTGCTACCGGCAGGCTGCCGACGCCGTCTGCGACGGGACATATACTCCGGAGATGGCGGCGGAACTTAAGACCCGTCTCGCCGAGGTGTTCAACCGGGGCTTCTGGGACGGATACTACCAGGGGGCATATCTTGGCCAGTGGAGCGACGTATACGGCTCCCAGGCCACCCGCCGCAAGGTTTACGCCGGAAAGGTGACCAACTGGTTCGACCGCATCGACGTCGCGGAAATCACCGTCGAAAGCGCTGCAATCAAGGCGGGCGCCGATCTCGTGGTAATAGGCAGCACCACCGGCGTCGTGGAATTCAAGGCCGATGACATCCGCGTGGAGTTCGAACCCGTCGCCGAAGCCCCGAAGGGCTGCCGCTGCTCCGTCAAGAGTCCGGAGAAACTCCGTCGCGGCGACAAGGTCTATCTTTGGGAAGAAGTGGAACGGATTATGCAGTAGAATCGCTCGATTATGAAGAAGATTACCATCATACTGACCGCTCTGCTGGCATTGTCCATGCAGGCCGGTGCGCAGTCCAAGCTTTTCAAACTCGGCCAGGCGGTCGAGGTTCATACTGCCATCCTGCAGGAACTTAACCGCAGCTATGTGGATTCCCTTCCTGTGGAGAGGATGAACACGGCCGGCATCAACGCCATGCTCGAGACCCTCGATCCCTACACCATCTATGTGCCTGAAGAGGAGAATGAGAATTTCGAGATGATGATAGGCAAGACCTACGGAGGGATTGGCGCAATCATCTACAAACCGTCGAAAGACGTGCCCGTGATGATCAACGAGCCCTATGCCAATTCTCCGGCCGCCAAGGCTGGGCTGCAGTGCGGCGATGAGATACTCGAGATCGACGGTGTCTCCACTATCGGGCTGACCGCCGCCGAGAGCAGCGACAAGATGAAGGGCAAGCCCGCCACCCAGGTTGGACGGGACGAAAACCGGTTATATCCGCATCGGCGGCTTTACGGAGGGCCTTGGAGCAGATTTCCGCGGCCGGGTCAAAGAGCTCAGGAAGCAGGGGATGGACAAACTCGTCATCGACCTCCGCGGTAATGGAGGCGGCATGATGAACGAGGCGGTGAACATAGTTTCCGCCTTCGTGCCCAAGGGATCTCTCGTGGTGAGTTCGAAGGGGAATTCCCTGGTGGGTGAGCAGCAGTTCAAGACCAGCCTGGAGCCCGTAGACCTTGAGCTTCCCGTAGTGGTGATGGTGGATTCCGGCTCCGCATCCGCATCCGAGATAGTCAGCGGCGCCCTGCAGGACCTCGACCGCGCCACCATCATGGGCACCCGCACTTTCGGAAAGGGCCTCGTGCAGAGCATACGTCCCCTGCCTTACAACGGCCAGCTAAAGGTTACATCCGCCAAATATTATACTCCCTCCGGCCGTTGCGTGCAGGCGATCGATTATTCCCACCGCAACGAGGACGGCAGTGTCGGGCACATCCCCGACTCTCTTACCCACGAGTTCAAGACCGCACACGGACGCATCGTGCGTGACGGAGGCGGCATCACTCCGGACGTGAAGATAGAGGGCAGGGAATACAGCCGCCTGGTTTATTCGCTCGTAGTGAACGGCGTGGTGGAGCAATATGCGATGGAGTTTGTCAAGACTCACGAAAGCATCCCCGCAGCCAAGGATTTTCATTTCACCGACTTCGATTCCTTCGTGGAGTTCGCCAAGGGCAAGGAGTTCGACTACCGTTCATCCGCCCGCACCTATTTCGACCAGATGAAGAAGCAACTGGAGAAGGACGACCTTGCATCTTCCATGAGCGGGCAGTTGGCCGCCATGGAGAAGGCACTGGAAATGGACAAGGAGACTTTCCTGCGCCTGAAAAAGGATGAGATCATTCCCTTCATCGAGAGGGAGATAGTTATCCGCTACTGGTTCCAGGAAGGCGGTGTCGAAGTCGACATCCGTTACGACGACGCCCTCCGCAAGGCTCTCTCCAGTCCATTAATCTAATTGTCATTCTGAACGAAGTGAAGAATCTGAAACTGATATTCGCCACCGGCAATGCCGGCAAACTGCGCGAAGCGCGCGAAATCCTCGGCCCGGCCGGCATCGAGGTGGTTTCTCCCTACGACCTGGGCCTGACCAAAGAGCAGGTGGATGTCGAGGAGACCGGCAGCACCTTCGAAGAGAATGCCGTCATCAAGGTGCAGAATCTCTGGAAGCTGACAGGCATGTCCTGCTTTGCAGATGACAGCGGCCTGGTTGTGGATGCCCTCGGCGGCGCACCCGGCATTTATTCCGCACGATATGCATCGTTGGACGGTTCCGGCGAGGATCATAACTTCACGTCTAACATCGACCGCCTGCTGCACGAGATGCAGGGCGTTTCCGACCGGCGTGCACGCTTTGTTTGCGTAGTGGCTCTGGCAATGCCGGTGGCTGGAGTTGACAGGCATGCCTCAGCATGCCAGGCGGAGACCGGGACAGAGGGCGCGGAGCGTCCGATGTCGGAAGGTCGAGAGCCGCGGGGTACTTTAGGGACAGCGCCCCTAAAAGATAACAGGTGCCTTGAAAACAGCATTACTGTTTTCAAGGGCAAATGCGAAGGCCGCATCGCCCTCGGGCGTGCCGGCTGCGGCGGCTTCGGCTACGACCCGGTCTTCATCCCCGATGCCTATCCCGACCGCACCCTCGCCGAAGTTGATGAAGATGCCAAAAACGCCATCTCCCACCGCGGGGATGCCCTGGCAAAAATGGTCCGCCACCTCAAATCTCTTTAACCTCGGCTTAATCCGCATATTGTCACACCATGGTCTCCGGGATGGTGAAGTGCTCCCGGTCGGTCATTTTCTGTAGGACCGGGAGCACCTGAAGGGTCACTTTAGGTGCGGCGAACCAGACGACGGGAAGGGCCGCTCCAGACACCGGGAGGTCTGTTTCCGTGTCTGCAGCGCGAGGTGCGGGCCGGTTTTCAGGGATTGGGCAAGTGCCTTATGATGGTTCGGCAGTTGAAGCGCATTGACGGATCGCGGTAGCGTATGCGGATGGGGCGTGCCGGGGTGCCGGATGCAGACCGCACGGCATCGGGAGCGTCGGGCTTGAACCCAGGCACGGCATCGGGAGCATCGGGCTTGAACTCAGGCGCGACATCGGAGGCGTCCAGCCTGAGCCCCGATGCGGCAGTGCGCAGCGCAGCCAGGGCGGCCGGGTCGTCGGAAAGGTCCAGAGCCCAGATATGAGGCGACTTGCGCCGGAGCATGGGGATGAACAGAGGATTGCGGCTGCGTTTTTCCAGTGTCTTGTTGAAGCGGTACGTCTCCTCGACCTCGGGAGCCACTTCGGCACGGCGGGGAACGGTGATCCAGCCGCGGCGGCCGGGCAATTTCACCTGCACAGAACCATCCAGAGCACCGCCGTAGATATTGAGAACCAATCTCGTGGAATCTACCAGCACGGCCGATGCCTTGACAGAGGCGGACTCCCCTATCACCTTGTAATCCAGGCGGTAATCACCGTCCTTGAAATCAACCACATAATAAGAGCGCGGAGCTCCGCAGTTCTGCGTCGCCGAAGGTATACCGTGCCTGTCGGGCCGGCCGCGCCACCATGAGCCGCAGGCTGCACCCGCAAGCACTTCCTCCACTTCCAGTCCACCGGGGAAAACCAGCCTGCTCCGGGCCATAGTATGCGTATGGCCGCACATCAGCAAAATTTTCGGATGCACGCTCAGTATGGTTTCGAGGGAATCCTTCGCCTTGAATTCATTGAACGGGATATGGGCGCACAGGACCGCGAGCCTGTCGGCGGGAAGAGCCTCCAGACGTTCACGCAGCCAGAGCTTCTGATCTTCCCGAAACCCTCCTTCATAGCCGCCGGTGCCTTCCAGTCGGACATCGTCCATCATGATAAAACAGACTCCGCCGCGCTCGAAGGTGGTATCCGTGGCATGGATGACACGCGAATATGTCGCCATGTCCCTCGCCTTGCCTTTTACGTGATAAACGTCCCGGTCGTGATTGCCCGGCACGCTGGCCCAGGCATAAGGCAGTGAATCGAGCACGGCCCGGGTGGGAGCCAGCAGGGACACGTCGTCATTTACCAGGTCGCCGAGAAAAATGGCCATGTCCAGGTCGGAACGCCCGCGCAGTTCATCGTAAATCGATCGGCGCGCATAGCTCAGTTCCTTTTCATTATCCACCTGGGGGTCACCCACAAACGCCACTCGGAGACGCCGGGCTCCAAGCGGGAGCACCAGCAGCGACGCCAGCAGTAAACAGAGTACACGTTTCATAAATCAAAAGTCCCTTTGAATGCTTTCCGAAGCCTTGTTGGCACGATTCATCTGAACGCCCCCCATACGGCCGAAGCGCCAGGTGACACCGTGCGAGATGTAGAGGCCGTTATTCAGGATGTCCACGGCCTGCGCACTGAAAGTGAATGCCCGCCAGTCCTTGCTCACGAAGAAGTTGAGCGAATTGGTTGTATTGGAGAAACTGTCGGAATAGCCGAAGTAGCGCTGCAGTGAGTAATACCCGTTCAACATGAACTGGTGCGGAGTCGTATATGAGGCATCCAGCGAAAGGGTATAAACATAGGTGTTCGTGTTGGCCTTGCGGTCGAGGGAATACCAGGCGTTGCTGCCGGAGAAAGCGTTCGTAAAGGTAAAACGCAGTTTGCCGGGATTGGAATAGGTCAGGTCCAGATTGGCTTTGTAGCCAAGCTGCCTCGTCAGGCTCTCACGGAAACCGCTGCTGCCGTCGTAGAATCGGTTACCCGAAGCATCTCCCCAGAAATCCGCCATAAAAGCGTTGTAGTCGAAGGCCTTGCTGTCGATTCCGGGCAGCGTGCCTGCAGGCTGATAATTCACGCTGGACCTGAAATTCATCGACACGGTATACATCAGTCGCCAATGCTGGCTCTTGTCCACTGCCTGATAGCCGCTGACAGTACTATTCACGGACCAGGCGGGCCGGCGCGTATTCACCGGAACGGTATAGCGCACGCGGTCGGCGTCGTACCAGGTGGCGCTCACCACAGAATTATGCTGCATGGAAGCCGACATGACGAGACTGACGGACTTGCGTTTCGGGTCACGAACTCCGGAGAGCCTGTCTTCCATACTGACACGTCCTCTCCGGCGCCCGCCGCTTCCCGTGCGGAGGGTCACGGAATGCGTGAACCCCTGTCGCAGATAGATATTACCCGTAGAGATGCGCAGAGGGTCGGTAATATCCAGCAGCGAAATCATTCTGTCCTGGCCGGGCTGGGAAGAATTCCCCCGGTAGGACAAGAAGAAACCTCCGTACGCATAACTCAGTTCCGGAGCCCAGTTCCACTGCCACTCCCCTATTCCGAGTTCCTTTTCCAGACCCAGAGACTTGGAATAAGTGTAGAGATTGCTGGAGTTCACGGAGATACCTGCCTGCAAAACCGAACCGCCCGTGCTGTATTGCGCCAGAAGCGCTCCGCGGCCGGTGAGAGACCTGTTCAGCGAAGCGGTGGTATAATAATCGTTGACGCTGCCGTCTGCATTGAACGCATCCTTGTTCTGCCGGGAACGGGAGACGCTCCCGTCCAGCACAGTCTGGATTTTCCATTTATCGGCTATCGGCTCCGCATAACCTACCATAAGACTGCCGGACCCGTTGCCGCCGTTATTGTCGTAATGCAGATCCCGCTCACTGGAAGATCCGGATGCCGCATACCGGGTAAGGGAGTAGTCCCTGCTGCCGCCCTTGCTGCCGCCTACACTGTATTGCCCGTTGACACTCACGGAACGGCCCTTCTTGGCGAACTTGCCGTAAGCGAATACCAGTTTTCCGTTCGAACTCAGAGACCTCGAATTGGAACTGTTGTTCGAATTGGAGCTGTTGCTCTGCGCGCCGTTAACCTCGGAGGCCGACGTGGAAGTGCTGACCGAACTCTGGTCCCGGAAAGTGATACGGGGATCGAAATTGAACATGTAGCCGCGCACGTGCTTGGGCCGCAGGCTCATACTGGCCGTCACCTGATGCGCGTCGGTAGTGGAATTGCCGGTTTTGACAGAATGCACTTCATCGCCCGAAAGGGGGAATTCCTCGCTTGTGGAACGCGAAGCATCGTCTTTGGAAGTCCAGTTGTAATAGACACTTACGCCGGCATCCACCTTCTTTATGCGGTCGGTATTGTAGTTGACGCCTGCCTGGCCGCCGGTGGTCAGGCCGGAGCTCTTACGGGCTGCCATGCGGGAACCGTTGTCCACATTCTGGCCACGCCCTATGAAAGTAATCTGGTCGGTTTTGCCGAACGAGGAAAGCAGCCCGGATGTGTTCCACAGGAAGGGGATGCCGGCCAGCATCTCATCCTGATCTTTGGAGGGCAGGGACGCACCTCCGTTGGCCTGGATATTACCGAAAGTGCCGTTGCTGTACTCCTGCTTCAGAGACACGTCCATATTCCTGGAACGCGTCGCGGAATTGTTCTTGATTCCGGTAACCTTCTCCATATCCGACTCGTGGTCGGTCACTTTGATCTTCTCCACCGCCTTGGCGGGAAGATTGTCCAGCGCAGCCCGCCTGTCGCCCATAAAGAAAGTGCGCCCGTTCACCGTAATCTGGTTCACGCTCTCTCCCTGAACTTTCACGGAGCCGTCCTCATCCACCTCGATGCCTGGCATCTTTTTGAGAAGATCCTTCAGCACGTCGTTCTCGGCTATGGAATAGGCGGCAGCATTATAGACCAACGTATCCCCCTTCAACTCAACCGGGGCCACCGCAGCCGAAACCGTGGCTGCCTCCAGCATCTGCTTGTCTTCTGTAGGGCAGATAGCCCATCATCTCGATGTTTACGCTGTATTCTCCGCGCACGACCCTGTCCAGCACCGCCTTTCCTTTATTGTCGGAAAGGGTGAAATTGGTGATGATGGTGTCTTTCGCCGGTTTCAGATATACGGAAGCAAAGGGAACGGGCTCCCCGGAAAGGGAATCCGCCACCTCGAGCGACACAAAAAAGGGCCTGTCGCCACCCTGGCCGGGGCGGATGCGCATTCCGGACGGCTGGCTCCATAAAGGAAAAGCCCACAGCAACAGCAGTATGGGGATTATGCGTTTCATTGCTACTGAGCCGGATAAAGTATGGCTGTTACCATAGGTTCGGTGAGAATACTCCCGATACGGGCGGCGATTCTCTCGGGATCAAGTCCGTCCACAAGCTCGGAGTAGCGCCCTGGAAGGCTCCAGTCTTCTTCGCCGTAGTATATAGAATCCCTGATGTAAGACGCATACCAGCTGCTCTTCTGCAAGTCGAGGCTGTGATCTTTTTTCAGATTGGCTTTCACGTCGGCGAGAGTCTGTGCAAAGGAAGAAGGATCATCTACAAGTTCCCGCACCACGCGCAGGCTTTCAGCGGCCAGCAGCGACGCATCTTCGCCCTTGCAAGAGAACTGGATGCTCGTGCGTTCTATGTAGGACGGATATTTTGCCGCGGAAGAGGACACGCCCACGCTATAGACCTTGCCCATGTCTTCGCGCAGGCGCTTCATCAGGGCGGTGCGCAGCACGGCCTTCACCGCTCCGAGTTCCATCTGGTTTTCCACTACGGAAAGGCACGGGCTGTCCGTGCCCTGGAATATCAGCGAAACCATGGTCCTTTCGGTCTTGGACGTATGCCGGATCAGCGAAGTGTCCCTGCGGGGAACGACGCGGTCGGGAGCGAGGCGCTCAGTGCGGGCGGGGCCTCCGGGGAGAGCGGCCAGGTACTGTTCGACATAAGGTCGCACGACCGATTCGTCCGCATCGGCGGTCAGCACGAAAGTGTAGCCGTCGGCACTGCCATACAGCTGGTTGAACACCGGCAGCAGGCGGTCCGGGCGCACCTGCGACAGTATCAGGGAATCGGTCAGTTCGGCATTCGTATAATTGGATCCGGACAAGAGATATCCCAGTTCCCTGGAGAAATCCGCCTGCGGATCGGGCTCCTTGCTGCGGTAGCTCTCGACCGACTTCTGAATCATCAGTCGGGCATAATCCTCATCCAGCCGGGGCCTCGTCCAGCGGAGATAGAAGAGTTTGAACATGGACTCGATGTCTTCGTCCACTGCGGAGCACAGGATGCCCGTGCGGCCGGGAGCCCCAATGAAGATGGCGGATGCGGAATTCCCGGACATGAAGAAACGCAGGGCGTCCCGGCTGAAATCTCCGGCGCCGCTTCCGGGGATTATCCTGTCGGCGAAGATCCCGTTATAGTAGTCAGCCGAATCCAGGGCGGCGAAACCTCCGGCACGGCTGCCCGAAAGGCTGATTTTGTTGCGGCTGAGCCCGCTCCGGCGATACAGCGCACGCGCGCCGTTGGAGAGCTGCCAGTCCACGAGGTCAAGTTCCGGATGTCTTGTTTCGGATACGATGCTTCCGGGAACCGGCGCGGCACAAAGTTCGGAAGGTATCTCCAGAGCGAATCCGTAGGCCTCTGCCGGGATGGCGAAAGAACTGCGGACCAGGGAGTCCAGCCAGGCATCGCCGCCGCATTCGTCCCGCAGAGACGCAGGTGCGCGCAGCATGGCGTGGAAAGGAGCCCTGGAGTAAATTTCATGAAGGCAGGATACGAGCGTCAGGGAGTCCACCGTCGGCAGATACTTCTCCATCAGTTCGTATTCCGTCCGGGGGTCGAGCAGGGCGTCCCCCAGATAAAAGGCATTATAGACCTCTTCCATCAATGCGGAGGAAGATGTCCGGTATTTGGGATTGGTGCGGTTGCGATATGCCGACAGGAGGCTGCGCCGCACCTGCTCTATTTCGGTGGCAGTGAATCCATAGTCCAGTATCTGCCGGGCGGCGGCCAGAGCCTGTTCGATACCAGACGCCACCTTGCCCTTCTGGAGCTGAACGGAAAGATCTGCCACCTCCACGGCGCCAAGAAGGCCGGAGACGCCAAGGGAAACATCCTTGTAGTCCTTCCCGTCGAAGGAAAGGCGCGCCAGACGCTGTTTTGCCAGACGGTTCGCCATTGTGCGAACCAAATAAGGGCGAAAATCTTTTTCGCTTGCAACCGGTGTACGGGCAGGGGCCTTCTGCATGATATCCAGTTTGATATCGGTAAGCGTCGAATCGAAGACCACACGGGCGGCGAAGTCTTCGTAAGGGGGGATGCCGTACTGCCGGGGCTTGGGACGCTTCACTTTCGGCATATCGGAGAAAAGAGCCTTGATGCGGGCTTCCATCGCGTCCGGATCCACATCTCCCACGACGGCGACTGCCATCAGGGACGGGCGGTACCAGCATTCGTAGAAATCGCGGATGTCCTTTACTGTGCAGTTCTGTATCACCAGGGTATCGCCTATCGTGCGGCGGAGAGCATAGCGGCTATCGCCCAGTACCTCTTCGAGAAATGCATCGCTTGCGGCCTGCCCGGCTTTGCGGCGCTGCAGACGTTCGGAAAGGATGACGCCGCGTTCCTTCTCTACCTGCAGGGAGTCGATGCTGAGCCCGCGCGCCCAGTCCCGCAGAATCAGGAGGGTGGTGTCCACCAGGGCTTCCGGAGCGGTGGGCAACTGAAGTTTGTAGACCGTCTCGCCGTATGATGTATGGGCGTTCAGGTCTTTACCGAAAGATGCGCCGTAGCGCTCCAGCACTTTTACCATACCGTCCTCTGGAAAATGCTCGGTGCCGTTGAAGGCAAGGTGCTCCAGGAAGTGCGCAAGGCCGCGCTGACGGTCTTCTTCATAAAGCGATCCGGCCTTCACGAACAGGCGGTAGACCGCCTCTCCCTCGGGGTAACGGTTCGGAAGGATGTAATAGGTGAGACCGTTTTTCAGCTTGCCGTAGCGAAGCGAA
>ONFK01000210.1 GCA_900317065.1 uncultured Bacteroidales bacterium | reverse complement strand
AATCGCAGGGTGGAAGTGATGATGGTCTTCGCCGTGGTGCTAATCAATATCCTTGTAGTAGCAGCGACGATGCTTGATGTAGCGGGGATTTAAGGGCTTCCACTGGGTGAGTTCGCGTACGTTGTCCTCAAGCTGGGGACCCGTCTCGGCCCACTGGAAACCATATTTGTTGTAGATGGGAATGAGGTCGTCGAAGAACATGGCGTTGACGCCTTTGCCCTGATAGTCAGGGCGCACGGCCACGAGCAGCATCTCGGCATTGTTTTCGCGCTTCCATCGGAGCGACTTCAGCAGGTGGTACCAGCCCGTCGGCAGCAGGTGTCCCCCAGCTTTCTGCATGGCGTGGGAGAGGCTGCCCATGGTGATGCCCACGCCGACAACCTCGTCCAGCTCATTGAGCACCACTGGCATCAGTTGTTTGTCTATGAGGCGGAGGTACTTATGGATGAAGCTGTCGGCCTGCCCCTGAGAGAGGGCGGAGAAGCCGAACAGGGGCTCGTAGGCTGCATTCAGCAGCTGGAAGATCTTCTGGCCGTAGCCGCCATGGGTGATGTCGGCGTTGGTGATCTTGACCACGCGCAGTTGCATTTGCTCCCTGCAGTAGGCTGCCACGCGGGCGTAGCGTGCCGGAATCTCTCGTGGCACTTCGATGCGGATCTGCACCCAATCGACCTCTTTCTGCAGTCCCAGTGCTTCCATGTGGCGGGGGTAGTATTCGTGGTTGTAGATTGTGTTCATGGAACCCAGGAGGTCGAAGTCCGAGATGAGCATGCCTTCCTTGTCGAAGTCCGTGACACCCAAAGGCCCCTGCATCCGGTGCATCCCCTGTTCCCGGCCCCACTGAGCCACGGCGTCGAGCAGCGCACGCGAGACATCGAAATCATCCACGAACTCAATCATGGAAAAGCGCACGTTGCTCTGCTTCCACCGCTCGTTGGCGCGACGATTGACGATGCCCACAACCCGGCCTACGGCTTTGCCGTCGCGGTAAGCAACGAACGGTTGCACACTGCTGAAGGCCAAACCCGCATTTGTGCGCACGTCGAAGAGCCCTCGGACGTCGCTCTCCAAGTCTGGCACATACTGAGGACAGTCGCGGTAGATGTCATAGACTACATGGATGAAGTCATGCAGTCCCTCGGGGGGAGATATTTTCTTGATTTCGATATTTTGCATAGCTACGCGTCCTTCATTGTGTGGCACAAGAAGATTTTGGGCGCAAAGATAGTTGTTTTTGAGCAGATTCGTTCGTTCGTAATCTCGCTTTTTTTGTCCTATGCGTCCGATTCGTGCCAGCAGAGGGGATTTTTGGCTACTTTTATGGGGTGATACGTTGGCGAATCGGCGTATGCGTAGCTCTGCTGAGGCCAAATATATCCACGTACTCCACATGCAGCGAGTTGGGCGAGCGCATCTGGGCAAACATCTTGCTGAGCTCCGCCTCCTGCCCGTTGATTGTTACCAAAGCGACCCATCGGCCATCGCGCCGGCAGATGCGGATGGGCAGGTCCTTGTAGGCCGTCAGGTGAACCGTGACCTCTTCATTGCCGCGGCTGATGACCTTGTAGCCGAAGGCGAGTTTGCGCTGGAGATAATTGAGCTCCTGTTGCCTTCCGTCCTCCTCTGCGCGAATCCAATAGACGTGAATGGGATGTTTCATGTCCAGATGACCATCCGCCAGTTGGATGTCATAGCAGATGTAGTTGCGGTTGGTGCTCCGCTCGAAGCGGAACAGCCTGCCGGCAGGATCGGCTGCCTGGAGGTTCAGGCTGAGGAAGAGGAATAGGGAGAGAAGGAACTGACGCATAGGGTCGGGGATTGGAGTTTAGAGTAGTTTCTAAGTTTAGAGTTTCTAAGTTTAGAGTTTCTAAGTTTAGAGTTTCTAAGTTTAGAGTTTAGTGCGATTAACGAATAAATCAGAACGTGACGTGAAGGCCGAAGCGGACGCCATTGGGATGGGTGCCGGGATGTTCGTTGTAGCTGAAACGGTGGATCCACTCTACGGAGAAGAAGTGCAGGATATTGCGGATGCCCACTGCCATCTCCAGGTACGGACGCTTAGGATCCATCGGATAGGTGCGGTCGGGCAGCATGAAGAGGTCTGTAGCGCCGGCGTTTTGGGCCAGCGTGGGATTATTCTTGTCCGTCAGTGTTCCCCAGATGCCCTTGAAGGCGATGTACTCGCGGAACTTCAGCTTCTTGAGCAGCGGTATGCGGTTGAATATCTTGCCGTTCATGTTCCATGCTACGGACCAGAATACACGGCGGTCCATGAAGAACTCCATATTGCGGAGCATGTTGAAGGTGCCTTCCTGCTCGACGTAGGAGATACAGGTGGGCGGCGTGATGAGGAGCGGGAAGGGCACTTTGTTCCACTGCATAGAGCCGAGGATATGCAAATCGACACGGCCCCAGCTGCCCAGCCACTGACGCTTGAAGATGCCTATCTCCGTCTGGTTGGAGGCATACTGCCCGCCCAGGAAACCGTCGAAGCAGACGGCGTGGCGGATGGTGAACTCCGGACGGTCCTTGTCGATAGGCCAGCGGTCCTGCTTGGTGTTGATGTAGGTCTGTCCGGGACAGAAGCGTACTTCGCCGTTCCACTCGGTGGTGCGCATGCGAAACTCCTCGGGTGCGCCGTTGACATGCCGGAAGTGCAGGTCACCGCACGGCTCGTTGCTCTCCATGATGAAGTTCGTGTTGAAGTTCAGTCCGTAGTCTGTCTCCCAGACAAAGCCGAGGCGCTGCTTGTTCTGCCTGTAGAGCATGTTGACGGTCTCGGTGCGGAAGTTGACGAAGAGGTTGTCCTTGCTGTTCTTCAGGAACTTGTCGGAGACAGAAGTGACGTCGTAGGTGCTCTCGAAGATGATGTTGCGCTGCGGGAACTCGAAGGTTGAGTTCTTCTTCTTGTTGATGGCGTAGATTGCGGTCACGCCGTAGTAGTTGCCGCCCGACCTGAAGCCGTGGGTGTAGTTGCCTTCCAGGAAGAAGTGCTTGCTGAGAGCGCCGGTCGTCTTGCCGCCGACACGCAGGCGGAAGCCGTCGTAGAAGTTGCTCGAGAAGGTACTGATGACGGGACCTATGTCGAACTTGCTGGGCTTTCCGGGCTTGGACGTCTCGATGAAGTTCTCGAAGAGCGTCTTGACCACGTAAGAAAATTGCTGTCAGACAGTGACTTTCTTTCCGGAAAAGGCCTGAGCAACGAAGTTAACATACGGATTTTCCCGTATGCGCCCAAAGATGAAATGGCTGTACGCTATTTTACCGAACAGATCCTTTCAGACACTTCATTGCCGTGCCGGATCATCCATCGGAATCTGTATCAGCTGTTTCTGGAGATCTGTGAGGACATCGGCATTCTGGATGCCATTCCGGATATGGAAACGGAGGATGGCAGTGCATATCTCCTGCAGCAGATTCATGAAGCCATTGGCGATTCGGAGTTTGTCGCTAAAATCGATTATCCGGATCATGC
>ONFK01000211.1 GCA_900317065.1 uncultured Bacteroidales bacterium | reverse complement strand
AAGGTCAAACAGAACAAGGGCAGCCTGAAGGAGGATCCCATCCTCATGGAAGGAGATGTCATCAATATCGTGCGCCAGGAGAACACCGTCACCATCCGCGAGACAGGAACCCGCCTCGCGCAGTATATTCCCGATAATTTCTCCGCCACCCAGAAGTTGATAGTGTATAAAGGCGGACACAGTGCCAAGTGGTACATCAACCACTATGCCGGCGGCTTCCAGAAAATCGCCGACCGCAACAGCGTCACCGTGACCATGCCCAACAACCAGACGATAGGAACCACCCGCTTCCTCGGAATCCGCAAATATCCTACCGTGGAGCCCGGCGGTGTAATCACCATGCGCATGGACGACCAGAAGCGCGAAAAACTCGACAAACCCAAGGAGAAAATCGACTGGGGCGCTGAAATGCGAAGCACCCTCTCCGCACTCACTTCGGTCGTTTCCATCTATCTCCTCATAGACAGGCTTAAATAGGGGAATATGGACGAGAACATGAAATACAATCAGCCTTACGAGGAAGAGGAAGGCCTGGATATAATGGCTTTGGTCCGTCAACTGTGGGACGGACGCAGGACCGTGATCGTCTGGACCTGTGTCTTCATACTCCTCGGGCTTGTGGCCGCGCTTACCATGAAGCGGACTTATTCCGTCAGCACCGTCATGGTGCCTCAGATGAATTCCAGGAATAACTCCCAGCTCAGTTCCCTTGCTGCGCTTGCCGGCGTCGACATGGGCATGGACCTGAGTGCCAAGGATCTCTCCCCGTTGGTGTATCCCCAGATAGTGAACAGCGTCCCTTTCCGCAAGGAGCTCCTGTACACGCCGCTTCATTATGCCAAGGCGGATTCCGCCGTCAGCATGTATACCTATTACAAGGAGATTGCGAAGCCGTCTCCGATGGCATATGTCAAGAAGTACACGATAGGTCTTCCTTTCCTGATACTGAATGCTCTCAAGAAGGAGAAGCCCGAAACCGTCCTTCCTGCAGGCCAGGGCGATGACGGTTCTCCCAAACCCATCGTACTGACCAAGGCGGAGGAGAAACTGATGACTGTGGTAGCCCAGAACGTAGGGCTCACAATCGACAAGAAGGAAGGACTCATTACCCTTACCGTCAACGGTACCGAGCCTGTCCAGACTGCAGAGCTTGCCTTGAAGGCTCAGCAGCTTCTTCAGGAAGAAATCACGCGATTCCGCACGGAGAAAGCCCAACGCGACCTGGAATACATTCAGGACCGTTACAATGAAACCAAAAAGGAAGCCGAGTCTCTCCAGAGCGCCTTGGCGTCGATCAGCGACCGTTCCCAGGATGTGGTCGGATCCAGATACCGCATCCAGCGCGAGCGTATACAGCAGAAATACACCCTTGCCAACGCCATCTACACCGATATGGCGAAGCAGCTGGAACAAGCCAGGATGCAGGTCAAGCGCGATACTCCGGTACTCACTGTAATCCAACCGGTGACGGTGCCCTCCAAACCTTCGAACAGCAGGGCCAAGACTCTGATTGTGTGGACATTCCTTGGTTTCGTGCTGGGTTGCGGCATAGTGCTCGCAAAGGGTTACTGGCCCAAACTCAAGGAGCAGCTTGCCGGCAATCCTGAGACAGGAAACTAAAACGTAATTATGCAACTTCATATAACATCTGAAACCGGCAGACTTAAAGAGGTAATCTTGGGTCTGCCTTATTCGAACGGCCCCGTCCCTTCGTTGGACGAGACTTTCGACAGCAAATCATATGAGTCGGTAAAGAACGGGGTGTACCCCGCGGAGTCCGACATTATCCGCGAAATGGAAGCCTTTGAGGCTGTCCTGAAAAAGTATGGCGTCAAGGTTTACCGTCCTTCGCTGGTAACCAACTGCAATCAGGTTTTTTCGCGCGACGTGGGTTTCGTGATCGACGATAAAATCATAGTATCCAACATAATCCCGGACAGGCAGGCCGAAATTGATGCTTACGAAAACGTGTACCGCAACATACACTACAAAAACATCTACAATCTGCCGGAAGCGGTGCATGTGGAAGGAGGCGACGTCGTACTTTACAATGACGTCATTTTCCTCGGGCAGTATAATTTTGCAGATTATCCAAGTCTGAAAACGGCCCGTACAAACGCCCTGGCCCTGGATTACCTGAAAATGATTTTCCCGGACAGGACTATCATTCCGCTCAACCTCCGCAAGAACGATACGGATCCTTATGATGGAATTCTGCACCTCGACTGCACCTTCATGCCGGTCGGCCGCGGCAAGGCCATCATCTACCGTGACGGATTCATCAATCCTCGCGACGCGGAGCACCTTGTCGGTTTCTTTGGAAAAGAGAATGTATTCGAACTTACAAAGGAGGAAATGTACTGGATGAATTCCAATATTTTCTCCATCAGCGAGGATGTCGTCGTCGTCGAAGAGCACTTCACCCGGCTTAAGGCCTGGCTGGAAGAGCAGGGGATAACCGTAGAGCCTGTTCCTTATCGTGAGATTTCCAAAATGGGAGGTCTTCTCCGCTGTTCAACCCTGCCTCTTGTCCGCGAATAGTACTATGGGTAAACTTGCAATGATAGCTTTCGGAGGCAACGCCCTCCTTCGCGCCGGCGAAAAAGGCACTTTCGCCCAGCAACTGAGCAATGTGGAATCCACCTGCTCACAACTCCTTCCTCTTATTCGTGAAGGTTACGATATAGTTATCGGTCACGGGAACGGCCCTCAGGTCGGCAACGTCCTCCTGCAGCATGAGGCCGGAAAACAGCTTTTCGGGCTGGAGGCCATGCCGATGGACTTCTGCGGAGCCGAAACACAGGGCTCGATCGCTTACATGATCGAAACTGCCATGGAAAAGGTGCTATGCAAGGCCGGATCGGACAGGAAGGTAGTATCAATCGTAACTCGGGTGGAAGTGGGTGAGGATGATCCCGGATTCAGCAATCCTACCAAACCGGTAGGGCCTTATTATAAGCAGGCTCCCTCTGATGGCGCCGTTTATAAGGAAGATCCTCGCGGACGTGGTTGGAGGAAAGTGGTAGCTTCGCCTAAACCGTTGTCCATCAACAATATAGACTTAGTGGAAAGGCTCGCGCGCGAATCTTACATAGTAGTAACCGTGGGCGGTGGAGGTATCCCCGTAGTCAAAGATGATATCGGCTCTCACGGCGTGGAGGCCGTAATCGACAAGGACCTTGCAAGCGCGCTTGCGGCAATTCGCATGAAGGCGGACGAGTTTTATATCCTTACCGACGTCCCCAAAGTTTATGTCAATTTCCATACTCCAGAAGAGAAAGCCCTCGATACGATGACTATTGCCGAGGCCGAACGCTATCTGGCTGAAGGTCAGTTTGCTGAAGGGTCGATGGCCCCGAAAGTGCGGGCGGGCGTGCTCTTCGTAAAGAATGGAGGAGGTCAATGCATTATCACCGAGGCCGGGCAGCTCGGGAATCCTGCCTGCGGAACACG
>ONFK01000212.1 GCA_900317065.1 uncultured Bacteroidales bacterium | reverse complement strand
GCCGCAAGCCTGGGGCTCGCATACAACCGCAATTACTGGTTCATCGCCGCCGATGTGGAATACTTCGGCGAGAGCTATCTCGACATGAATCCTCTCTACCGTACCGACTCCGCAGTGAACGGACCCGACAACCAGATCACAGCCCGCGAACTCGAGTACATGACGGAACAGGAGCGCTTCGATCCCGCCTTCCTCGTGAACTTCTCCGTCGGCAAGAGCTGGTACATCCACTACAAATACCAGCTTGGCTTCTCGTTCAATGTCAAGAATCTTCTCAACAACAAGAACGTGAAGACCGGTGGTTACGAGCAGACGCGCATGGTCGACAACACCGTGAGCAAGAGCCAGTACTACCGTTTCGATCCCAAGTACTTCTACATGGCCGGAACCAATTACATGTTGAACGTTTATTTCAGATTCTAAGCATATGAAAAAGATCATCTTCGCAATCGCGGCTCTCGCCGCACTCGTTTCCTGCCAGAGTCTGAAAGAAGAATGGCAGCCCGTATTCACTTTCAGCGACAATGAACCCGCCGAGATGAAGATCTGGGCCGAATCCGAGCTCTCGCAGTACGGATTCACCGGTACCTTCACCTCCATAAAGGATATGAAGGACCAGTACAACAAGAAGTCTTCCTACGAGAAGAAAAAGACTTCCGGACATACGATTCTCGACAATATCTGGATCAAGGGACAGGTCGTTTCCGACGACAAGTCCGGCAATCTCTACCGTGAGATCTACATCCAGGACGAAACCGGAGGCATCGACCTCAAGCTTGGAAAGTCTTCGCTCTACAGCGACTACAAGCTGGGACAGTGGATTTATGTAAAATGCACTGACCTCTGCGTGGGCGCCTACAACGGCATGCCGCAGCTCGGACTGGAGCCCGACAATACCACTACGAACGAATACGAGACGTCTTACATCGATTCCCAGGCCATCATCAACAGCCATGTCTTCCGCGGGGAATACGGCACGCCGGTCAGCCCGCGAGTCGTTAGCGAAGCGGAAGTCAAGGCAAGCATAAGCGCGGGATTCGCAGGAGACCTGTGGGGTGTGCTGGTAACCGTGAAAGGCCTCACCTACGGCAATGAAATCTTCGCCCTCGTCTATCCTCACGGCATCCTCGGCCACAAGAAAGAGAATCCTTACAACCGTGTATTCCTGTCCGACAAGGGTACCTGGGGAATCAATACCTGGGGAATGAGCAAGGCAAAGTATGTCGAGTATATCCAGGCCGGCAACTTCGACTCGGCGGAAGTCGGCAGCGGCGCAACCCGCTACGGCAGCATCCTTACCAAGCCCAACGACTATAAGTCGCAGATGGGCACCGAGGTCATCACAGCCTTCGGGCCGGACGCCTTCATCACCTACAAGGAGATGATGATCAAATATGCTACCGCAAACTATGTTTCCCACTACTTCAAGATGGGCTCTACCGACATCCAGGTGCGTACCAGCGGCTATGCCAAGTTCGCCGACCAGGAGCTGGACAGCCGCATAATCGGCGGTTCGCCCGTAGACATTACCGGTATCCTTACCATCTACGACGGATCTGCGCAGATGTCGCTGATCACCGCTCCCGACGATGCCGACAACCCTTCAGTCAAAATCAACTAAACCATGAAACGCACGTTCCCGCTGCTTGCAGCGCTTGTTTTGCTTATGGCATGCAATCACACCAACCCCTTCCTTCAGGAATGGGATACTCCCTACGGAATTCCTCCTTTCGACAAGATAAAAGTTTCCGACTACATCCCCGCCATCAAGGCCGGCATAGAGCAGCAGAAAGCTGAAATCGACGCCATCACCGCAAATGCCGAGGCTCCGACCTTCGAGAACACTATCGTGCCTCTCGAACTCTCCGGAAGCATCCTCAGCAAGGTGCAGGGCGTGCTCTATAATGTGGCCGAAACCGACCGCAGCGACGCCCTCGATGCGGTTGTGGAGGAATCCATCCCCCTGCTCAGCGACCACGAGGCCGACATCTCCTTCAACAAGGCCCTCTACGAGCGCATCGCAGCCATCTGGAATGCCGATCAGAGCGCACTTACTCGCGAGCAGCAGATGGTGCTCAAGAAGCATTATGAGAGCTTCGAGCGTGAGGGAATAGGCCTTCCCGAAGAGCAGCAGGCGCGCCTGCGCGAAATCAACGCGGAGATTGCCGCCAAGACCCAGAAGATAGGCAACAACATCCTCGCCGAGAGCAACGCCTTCAAGGAGAAGTTCGGATTCAGCGTCAGCGCCTATCCCGAAAAGATGACCACCACCTCCGACCGCGAACTTCGCAAGGCCTACAACGAGGCCTACACCAGCCGCGGACATCACGGCAACGAGTACGACAACGCCCTGCTGGTGATCGAGGTACTGCGTCTCCGCCAGGAGAAGGCGAAACTCCTCGGATTCCCCAACTCCGCTGCCTATACCCTCGACAACAAGATGGCGAAGACTCCCGCTACCGTGGACGGCTTCCTCCGCGACATCATCAAGGCGTCCACTGCCAAGGCCCGCGAGGAGATCGCCGACATGCAGAAGGTGATGGACGAAGACATCGCCGCGGGCATCCTCCCTGCCGGATCCAAGATCGAGCCCTGGGACTGGTGGTACTATGCCGAGAAGGTGCGCAAGCTCAAATACGACCTCGACGACGAGGAGGTGAAGCCTTACTTCCAGATGGATTCCGTGCGCAACGGCATCTTCCTTGCTGCCAAGCAGCTTTATGGCGTGAACATGGAGAAACTCGAAGGCGTGCCTTCCTACAATCCCGACTGCGTCACCACCTGGAAGGTCACTGCCGACGACGGTTCGCTGATCGGAATCTTCACTACCGACTACCTCCCCCGCGACAGCAAGCGTGGCGGCGCCTGGATGAACAACATCCGTGAGCAGTACGTGGATGCCGAGGGCAATGACGTACGTCCGATAATCGTGAACGTGGGCAACCTTGCGGAATACATGAACGTCGACCAGGTGCAGACCGTCTTCCACGAATTCGGCCACGCGCTGCACGGGCTCCTGACCAAGTGCCATTACCCTTCCGTGAGCGGTACTGCAGTCACCCGCGACTTCGTGGAGATGTTCAGCCAGTTCAACGAGAACTGGGCCTTCCAGCCTGAACTGCTTGCAAAGTACGCCCACAACGACAAGAACGAGACCATCCCCGCAGCGCTCGTGGAGAAGATCAACAACTCCCTCAAGTTCAACCAGGGATTCATGACCACCGAACTCTGCGCGGCTTCTATCCTCGATCTCAAGTGGCATGAACTCGCTGATATCCCGGCCGACATCAATTCCACCGAGACCGCAACGGCGTTCATCGACGGTTTCGAAGAGCAACTGGCAAAGTCCATCGGCTTGAATCCTGAGATTACCTACCGCTACCGTACCACCTACTTCAACCACATCTTCTCGAGCGGCTACAACACCGGCTACT
>ONFK01000214.1 GCA_900317065.1 uncultured Bacteroidales bacterium | reverse complement strand
ACCCCGAACGTGTGGCCTGCAACTTTGTAGTAATTCATCATGGTATTGCAAAGATAATGATAAAAGTTTTAATTATATTTGCGTATTATGAACGAAAATGGACTTACAATGAGCGAAGAGACAATAAGACTGGAATACAACACAGAGCGGGAGAAGCTCCGCATCACCGAATATGGAAGGAACGTGCTGAAGATGGTGGAGCACCTGAAGGAGATTCCCGACAAGGCGAAACGCAGCGAGCAGGCAAGGGCCGTGGTGAAGACTATGGAACTGCTCAACCCTTCCGTCAAGACCCAGGAGGATTGGGAACACAAGCTCTGGGACCAGCTTTACATAATCGCAGAATTCGATCTCGACATAGACGCTCCCTACCCTTGCCCCGTCAAGGAGGAATTCGAAACCAGCCCGGTACCCCTCCCTATGAAGGGCTCCAAGATCAAGGCCACCCACTACGGAAGGAACATCGAGCGAATCATCGACCTCGTGAGCAACGAGCCGGACGGAGAGATGAAGAACGCGCTCATACACTCCCTCGCGACCTATATGCGCACCCAGTACCTTATCTGGAACAAGGACAGCGTCGCGGACGAGACCATTTTCGCCGACATAGAGAGAATGTCGGACTACAGGATCAAGGTGCCGGAAGGGCTCAAGCTGAAAGGAGTGTCGCAGGATGCATCCTACGCCCGTCCCACCCTGGGCATCAAGCCTCAGGGCGGCAAGAACCATAACTTCCGTTACGGAAAGAAGGGCAAGAAGAAATGAGCAGATTCGGCGACTATATTGCATTCTGGAGGAACTGGGACGACAGGGAAAGGGCCAACGCAAAAGTGATTGCAGGGCTCGCCGTGGCCGTCCTCTGCCTTTTCATCCTCATTTCATCCGTATCCTACCTCTTCCACTGGCAGCAGGACATGAGCCTGCTGGGAGACCCAGACATGATGGAGAAAAGCACGGATGTGGGCAACGCGGCGGGCAAGCTCGGCTACCGGACAGGGCATCTGCTGGTGTGCAGTCTCTTCGGTCTGGGCAGTTTCGTGCTGCTCGTCATCCTGATTGCCGTCAGCATCCGACTGCTCGGCAACCGCTGGAACTTCTCCCTCGTCAAAACCACCCTGATCGCCGTCAGCGGGGCTGTCACAGCCTCTCTTCTGCTGGCGTTCGCAGGCAATCTGGCCGGCATCCCGACCGCATTCGGCGGAGGGCTCGGCGGAGAATTCGGCAGGCAGGTAATTGCCTGGAGCGACAACCTCTTCGGATACATCATCACCGGAATCCTGGTCCTCCTGCTTCTGGTGTGCTGGCTTTTCTTCAGCAGCCGCCGATTCACCGACTGGGTATATTCCCTCGGCCGCAAGGATGCCGCAGAGATACTTGAAGATGCCGCCGCAGAGGAGGAAGCGGAAATGGAGGAGGCAGAGCCGGAGCCGGAGTACGTGCCTGAGTCCGTGCCGGAACCGGAGCCGATTGCCGACGATGCCGCCAGTATTCAGGCCGATGGAGGGGCAAGCCCGGACAGCGAACTCCCGAAGGAGGCGGAGTCCACTCTCGAAGTCGTGACCGACGACACCTTGGAAAACGAGCGTTACGAGAAACTGCCGCCCATTGACAACCGCCTCGATCCGCCCGAAGGCCTCCCCAAATACAAGGCCCCGACCCTCGACCTTCTCGAAGCCCACGCCTCCGACCGCAGGCTTCCTTCGAACGAAGAGCTCCAGCGCAACAACAACAAGATACGCGCTACGCTCAAGAACTACAAGATAGAGATCACCGAGGTCAAGGCCCAGGTAGGCCCCACCGTCACCCTTTACCGAGTGACGCTGGCCCCCGGCGTGCGCATCTCCGAAGTCAAGAAACTGCAGGAAGACATAGGCATGCAGATGAATGCCAAGGGCGTCCGCGTGGTCACTCTCTCGGATTCGGTGGGAATCGAAGTCGCCAACGACTACGCTTCGATCGTGCCGCTCAAGAGCCTGCTCAACAGCGAAGCCTTCCGCACCAGCAAATACGAACTGCCGGTGGCCATCGGCTACACGATAACCCAGCAGGTCAAAGTATTCGACCTCAGCGACGCCCCCCACCTCCTGGTTGCAGGCGCCACCAAGCAGGGCAAGTCCGTAGGCCTCAACATCATCATCGCCTCGCTGCTCTACGCCAAGCACCCGTCCGAACTCAAGTTCGTGTTCATCGACCCGAAGATGGTCGAGTTCTCGGCATACAACCAGCTCCTCAAGCACTACCTCGCGGTACTTCCCACCGCCGGCGACGAAGAAGAGGAAAAGGCAAAGGCCATCGTGAAGAACGCCAAGGACGCCGAACTCACCTTGAAGAGCCTCTGCATCGAGATGGACCAGCGCTACGAACTGCTGAGCCGCGCAGGCGAGAACAAGATCACCGACTACAACGAGAAGTACAAGGCCCGCAAGCTCAATCCCAAGAACGGGCACAGGTTCCTTCCCTACCTCGTCACCATAGTGGATGAATATGCCGACCTCACCATGACCATGGGCGCAAGTCCGGAAGTGAGGGCGTCTTCGAAGAGCATACAGAACTCCATCATCCGCCTTGCACAGAAAGGCCGCGCGGCCGGCATACACGTGATCATTGCCACCCAGCGTCCGTCTGTGGACGTGATCTCCGGTGTGATCAAGGGCAACTTCCCTCTGCGAATCGCCTTCCGCGTGGCGTCCCGCACCGACTCCATGACCATCCTCGACTCCCCCGGAGCCGAAAAACTCATCGGACGGGGAGACATGCTGCTTTCCGCTGGCATCGAGAACGAGCGCATCCAGTGCGGTTTCGTGAGCGGCGGCGAGATCAAGGCCATCACCAACTTCATCGGCGAACAGGAAGGATATGGCAAGAGCTACAATACTCCTTATTATCTGCCCGAAGTCAAGGAAGAGGAGAAAGAAGGCGGAGCCAAGGGCGAACTGGGCGAACTGGACGAGCGCTTCGAGGAGGCCGCGAAACTCGTGGTCACCACGCAGAAGGGGTCCACTTCCGACCTGCAGCGCAGGCTCGGCATGGGCTATGCGAAGGCGGGCCGCGTGATGGACCAGCTGGAGCAGGCCGGAATCGTCGGTCCTCAGGAAGGAAGCAAACCTCGCACGGTTCTTGTATCTACCCTCGATGATTTGGAAACCTTGATTGAAAACCTCAGGAACAATGCGTAGACTTTTAATGATTTCGGCCGCAGTCCTGCTCTGCCTGCAGGCAGCCGCACAGGACGCCGCCTCGCAGATCAAGGATCTGCTGGCGAGCAACCGCGTGAGCATCTCCTACAGCTATTCCGATTCCGCAGGCAGCGAACTCGGGAAGGGGCTTGCTACAATCCAGGGGCACTGCTACAAAGTTATCGAGAGCGGCACGACCTACTGCTGCGACGGCACGACGCT
>ONFK01000215.1 GCA_900317065.1 uncultured Bacteroidales bacterium | reverse complement strand
CACGATTGCCGCGATGACGGCGATGAAGATGATGACGCTGAGGAAACTCAGGTCGACGCCCTTGATGAGAGCATCCGGTCCAAGGACATATTTGTTGAGAAGATAGTTGACAGGCACTGTGACGAGGAGCACGAACATTACGGCGACACCGAGTCCGGAAGCAGTCTTCACATTCTTCGATACTGCCAGGTATGAGCACATACCCAGGAAGTATGCGAAGATCATGTTGTCAACGAATATCGATTTGACGAATAAACTTATGTATTCCATATTCAGTTGCGCTTATGTTATTTCTCCTGAAGATCTTTCTGGATGCTGCGCTGAACCCACACGATGCATCCGAGAAGGATGAGTGCGAAAGGAGGCAGGATAACCAGATTGTTGGTCACATAGCCCGCAGGCATGACCTGGAGCCCGAAGAGAGTGCCGCTTCCGAGAAGTTCGCGGAAGAAGGCCACGATGAGAAGGATCATTCCGTAACCGGCACCGTTTGCCAGACCGTCAAGCATCGAAGGGATGGGCTTGTTGCCGAGGGCGAAAGCCTCGATGCGGCCCATCACGATGCAGTTGGTGATGATCAGGCTGATGTAGACGGAAAGCTGCTTGTCGATGGGGTAGGTGGCCTCGAAACTCTTGAGGATCTGGTCCACCAGAATCACCATCATAGCAACCACCACCAGCTGTACGATGATACGTACACGTCCGGGAATGGTGTTGCGCATAATGGAGAGAATCAGGCTGGAGATGCCGCACACGATCATTACGGAAAGCGCCATGACGAGGGCTCCCTTGAGGGTTACGGTTACTGCCAGCGAGGAGCAGATACCAAGCACCAGGACGGTGATTGGATTGCTCTTGAAGATAGGATCGAGAATGGTTTCTTTCAGTTTCATATCTTATTCCTCCACTGTTTTTTCGTTATCGCTGCATTCGGTGCAGGGAGCTGCGGCGCCGAAGTATCCGGCATAGGCCCCGAGCCATGCATTGATGGCGGCGTCCAGGCCGTTTGAAGTCATGGTCGCACCTGTGATGGCGTCGATCTGATTGTCAACTACGGACTTGCCATCTTCCTTGGGAGCGCCTCCCTTGACGATGGAGAAGACAGGGCTTTGGCCGAAGAATGCCTTTTCGCCTACGAACTCTGCCTGGAAGGCGGGATCGTCCTTGATCTTGGCACCAAGGCCCGCGGTCTCGGATTCATGGTCGAAGTATGCTCCGTGGATGGTCTTGCCGTCGGCCTCGAATGCGATGTATCCCCAGACGGGGCCCCAGAGGCCGGCACCGTATACGGGAACGACTGTGATGCCGTTCTTGAATATGAAGACCGGGAGGGCGTATCCTTCACCTGCCTTCACTTTGTAGTTCTGCGCCTTGAGCTGCTTGGGCGAGAACACCTCTCTCGCAGCGAGGTCGAGGTCGGCCACCTTGGCGCCCTGAGCGTCTACGGTGAATGCCGATTCGATTTCGTTGCCGTAGGTCTCAAGCACCTTTGCATTGCCCATGGCCTGGAATTCAGCCTTGGTGCCGAAACCGCCTGCGGTCAGCATCTGGCTGATGGTCTCCGCCTTCTCGTTGGCGTCCTGCTTGCTCTTGAGAGACTGGCTGACAAAAGCGAGAACCGCTGCGACCACCACAACAATGACGGTAGTATAGATGACTGTATAAAGATTGCTGTTAGTATTCATACCTCATATATATTAAGCGGTTTTTGCAGCGGCCTTTGCGCGGCGCTTCATGGTCGAAGACACAACGCAGTGGTCGATAAGAGGAGCGAAGGTGTTGCCCAGCAGGATGGCCAGCATCATACCCTCGGCATAACCGGGGTTGAAGAGGCGTACCGTGACGCAGAGGGCGCCTACGAGGAAACCATAAATCCACTTGCCGCACTCGGTCTGGGCGGAAGTGACGGGATCGGTGGCCATGAATACGGTACCGAAAGCGAAGCCTCCGAGGATGAGGTGCTCCCAGGCGGGGATGCCTACTCCGCCGAGATTTGCAAGACCGCCCACGAAGAGGGCGCCTGCGACGGATGAGAGCATGATCTTCCAGCTGGCGACGCCCGTCCAGATAAGGATGGCCGCGCCGAGCAGGATCGCGATCACTGAAGTCTCACCCACGGAACCGGGGATGGTGCCGATGATGTAGTCCCAGACGCCGGTGCCGTATTGCGCCGCCGCTCCGTCAAGTGCGAGGGGAGTGGCTCCGGTGAAGCCGTCCACCACCTGTTCTCCTGCCTTGAGGCTGATCCAGCACTGAGAGCCGGACATAGCCGAAGGATAGGAGAAGAAGAGGAAGGCGCGGGTGACGAGTGCCGGGTTCCAGATATTCATTCCGGTGCCGCCGAAGACCTCCTTGACGAAGATTACGCTGAATGCGACTGCAATCGCAAGCATCCAGAGAGGAACGGTGACAGGGACAATCAGAGGAATGAGCATACCCGACATGAGGTAACCCTCGTTGACCTCTTCGCCGCGTATGCCGGCGGAGAAGAACTCGATGAAAAGTCCGACGCCGTAAGCGACTACGTAGAGAGGCAGGACCTTGAGGAATCCATACCAGAAGTTCGCCAGAATCTGGAGACGGCCGTCTCCGATGGCCAGGGAGTGCTGATAACCGACGTTCCACATGCCGAAGATGGCTGCGGGGATGACGGAAATCACGGCGATGATCATAATGCGCTTAAGATCGATCGCATCACGCACGTGAGCACCCTTCCGGGTGACCGTGCCGGGAACCTTCAGGAAGGTAGAGAAGGCGTCCACTGTTGCAAGCCAGAATTTCTTCATAATCTTAAGCCATTTCTTTAAGCATCAGGTCAATGCCCTGAGCGATCATATCCTGGATATTGTTCTTGGAAGGATCTATGTACTCGCAGAGTGCAAGATCTTCGGGAAGGACCTGATATATGCCGAACTGCTCCATCTTGTCGATGTCTCCGGCAAGGCAGGCCTTGATGAGGTAGAGAGGGAAGATGCCCATGGGGAGCACCTTCGCATAGTAGCTGTCGTTCATGACGAAAGCGCGGGGACCTCCGTGAAGGTTGGTGTCCATGTCGTACTTGCGCCAGGGAGTAAGCCATGAGAAGTAGGAATGGTCGGTGCTGAACTGACTCCAGCGAACCGGCTTCGCCCATCCGAGGAGCTCGGGTTCGGTGCCTTCGAGGATGATGGTAACCGTGTCGTCGAAGAATCCGAGGAAGCCCTCCGCTCCGACTGCCTTTCCGCTGAGAAGGTCGCCGCTGATGATGCGGATGCCCTCTGCGGAACCGCCGTAGAATCCTGCCAGCGACTTCATGGGTGCGCCGGGGAGGGTTTCGACATAGGCGGTCTCGAGTGCTGCAGGGCCGACGACTGCGACCTTGCGGCGCACGTCATAGATGCCCTTGGTGAGATA
>ONFK01000216.1 GCA_900317065.1 uncultured Bacteroidales bacterium | reverse complement strand
ATTAACCATTAACCATTAACCATTAACCATTAACTATTAACTATTAACTGTTACCTGTCACCATCATTCCCATAAATATATCCATCCGTAACAAATGATTCTTCCCCATCAGCTGACATTATGCGAAACTCAAACAAAACAACAAGTGGTTGATACACACTTACTTTTTGTTCGTTTTGATAATACTCGGTGTATTTGTTTCCATATTTGAATGAAACCCATCCATCCATTACTTTATAATAATCGGTTCCGCATACAAAATTTATTTCGCAATCCTTAACCAAACTATATTCACCTGATGAGCTAGCATTATCACCAACAGGATATTTAATAGAGTCAGAATAAAGCAAAGAATCCACCAACAAATGTATGTCCAAATCAACCGTTGTACCGCCCCTTTTTGGTTTCGATGCGAGTCTATATGAATTATAGTGCAAAGCGGCCACACTATCAGATATCGCAACAAGAAGATTTCTGTGCATCATTCCATTCCTGACAATAATCAATCTTTCATGATATTCCTCCCCTTTCCAATGAAAGCCCTCCTCATGCGAATAAAAATCACCTTTATCCTGCCATGTAAGTGAAGATGGTGAATGTATTTTTAAACAAGACGGGCATAGCGCAACAATCAGACAGACTGCCAAAAACTGCAAACCGCCCTTTTTACTTCTGTTACGATTGTTGTAAACCATATCCATCAATACAGTCCGTTATTAATCCAACGAGTGGATTGCAAGGCCGGAGCGGAGCTTCGGCTCGAACCATGTCGTTTTCGGCGGCATGATGTTGCCGGTGTCGGCAATGTCGGTGAGCTGTTTCATCGACACGGGATAAAGCGCGAAGGCGACAGCCATCTCGCCGCTGTCCACCCTGCGCTCAAGCTCTCCGAGGCCGCGTATGCCGCCTACGAAGTCGATGCGCTTGTCCGTGCGGAGGTCCTTGATGCCCAGGATCCTGTCGAGCACCAGTTTGGAAAGGATGGTGACGTCCAGCACTCCTATGGGGTCGGAATCGTCGTAGCGGCCGGCCTTGGCGGTGAGGGAGTACCACTTGCCGTCGAGATACATGCTGAAGTTGTGCAGGCCGGTGGGAGCTGGAGATTCCTTCGCTGCGCTCGGAATGACAGTGAAGTCTTCTTCGAGGGCGGAGAGGAACTGCTCTTTGCCGAGACCGTTCAGATCTTTCACTACGCGGTTGTAGTCGATGATCTTGAGATGGCTTTCAGGGAAGCATACGGCCATGAAGTAGTTGTATTCTTCCTTTCCGGTATGACCGGGGTTGTGGGCCTTCTTTTCTTCGCACACGCGTGCCGCGGCGGCCGTGCGGTGATGTCCGTCGGCGACATAGAACGCAGGCACCTGAGTAGTGAAGAGTTCGGTGATGCGCGCCACGACGGCGTCGTCATCGATAACCCAGAATTCGTGTCCGAAATTGTTCTCGTCCGTAAACTTGTATTCAGAAGGGCCGGCCACGGTCTTTTCGACTATAGCATTGATTTCCGCATTGTCCTTGTAGGCAAAGAAAACGGGCTCTATGTTCGCATTCTGGATGCGCACGTGCACCATACGGTCGTCCTCCTTGTCCTTGCGGGTAAGTTTTGGGGTCGCGCACCAGCCAGCCGCGCTCCTTCCAGAGCTTGAAGTTCTCGACAGCCTTGTCGTAGGTGCGCTGCTCGTGCTCCCCTGCGATGGGTTCGAAGTCGATTTCGGGTTTGGTTATGTGCAGCAGGCTCTTCTCGCCCGCCATCGCCTTTGCCTCGGCAGAGTTGAGAACGTCGTAAGGAGGTGCCGCGACTTCCGTCACAAGATTCTTGGGAGGCCTGATGGCCTCGAAGGGTTTGACTGTTACCATACTCTTACTTGTTTACCTGGAACCTGGTATTTCCTGTTGCGAAATAATCCACGATCTGCCTTGCAGCGGCGAGGCCGGCGTTGATATTGGCTTCCGCGGTCTGGGCGCCCATCTTCTTGGGAGTGGCGAACACGCGGAGACCGAACTTCTCCTGCAGAACCGCGAAATTGTCGGGAGCGACGTCGGTGACGTACTTGAGGTCCGGACGCTCTTCGAGAGCCTTCTCCAGACCGGCTTCATCGATCACTTCCTTGCGGGCTGTGTTCACAAGAGTCGCGCCCTTGGGCATCTTGGTGATGAGGTCGTAGCCTATGCTTCCGATGGTTGAAGGGAGTGCGGGGATGTGCAGGGAGAGATAGTCGCTGCCTGCATAGAGTTCATCGAGGCTGTGCACGGGCTCTGCTCCGCCCGCGGCGATCTGCTCGTCGGAGAGGAAGGGATCGAGGGCCTTGACCTTCATCCCGAGGGCCTTGGCCTTTGCACCCACCAGACGGCCGACGTTGCCGAAGGCCTGGATGCCCAGAGTCTTGCCCTGGACCTCGCTTCCGGTTGCAGGAGTGAACTGGGTACGTGCCATGAAGATCATCATGGCGATTGCAAGTTCAGCAACCGCGTTGGAGTTCTGGCCGGGGGTATTCATCACCACCACGCCGTGTGCGGTGGCTGCTGCAAGATCGACATTGTCGTATCCTGCGCCTGCGCGCACGACTATCTTGAGTTCCTTTGCGGCGTCGAGAACCTCGGCGGTCACTTTGTCGGAACGTATGATGAGGGCGTTTACATCTGCGACGGCCTTCACGAGATCGGCCTGCTCAGCATATTTTTCGAGGAGCAGGACTTCGTGTCCGCCCTTTTCGAGTATTTCCTTGATCCCCGCCACAGCTGCTGCGGCGAAGGGCTTCTGGGTAGCTATGAGAACTTTCATTTCTTGAGTGCTTCAAAATCCTTCATTGCGGCGGTGAGGGCCTCGACATCTTCCTGGGTGCAGGCGTTGTAGAGCGATGCACGGAATCCGCCCACGCTGCGGTGACCCTTGATGCCCACGATATTCCTGCTCTTCGCGAATGCGAGGAACTCGTCCTGCAGGGCCTCGTAGCCGGGAGCCATTACGAAGCAGACGTTCATGATTGAACGGTCTTCCTTCTCGGCTGTGCCGACGAACAGAGGGTTGCGGTCGATTTCGGCGTAGAGGGTTGCGGCCTTCTTCTCGTCTATCTCGTGGATGGCGTCGATGCCGCCTATGCTCTTGAGCCACTTGAGGGTCTCGTTCATCACGAAGATGCTGAACACAGGAGGAGTGTTGAACATCGATTCCTTGTCGAGGTGCACGCGATAGTCGAGCATCGTAGGGATGTAGCGGCTGACCTTTCCGAGGCTGTCCTTGCGGATGATGGCGAATGCCACGCCGGCAGGGCCTGCGTTCTTCTGCGCACCGCCGTAAATCATCGCGTACTTGCTCACGTCAACCTTGCGACTGAGAATGTCGGAGGACATATCCGCGATAAGCGGAACGGGGCAGTCGATGTCGTGCTTGATCTCGGTGCCGTAGATGGTGTTGTTGGTAGTGATGTGGAAGTAGTCGAGATCGGTGGGGATTTCGTATCCCTTGGGAATGTAGCTGTAGTTCTTGTCCTTGCTGCAGGCGATTGCATAGGCGTCTCCCAGACCCTGGGCTTCCTTGAGAGCCTTGTGCGCCCATACGCCCGTATCGAGGTATGCGGCCTTCTTCTCGAGGTAGTTCATTGCCACATAGAGGAACTGGAGGCTTGCGCCGCCGCCGAGGAATACGGTTTCGTATTCATCGGGGATGTTAAGGATCTCTCTCCAGAGAGCCCTGGTCTCATTCATCGTCTCTTCCCACTCCTTGGTTCTGTGTGAAATGGATATTAGTGATACACCTGTGCCCTTGAAGTCGAGAAGGGCCTCGCGGGCATGTTCGATGGCCACCTGCGGCAGAAGGCAGGGGCCTGCATTAAATACGTGGATTTTGCTCATGGCATTAAAATGTTTTTATCCTTAAAGATACCTATTTTTTCTATATGTTCCAAAAATTGCTTCTCTTTTGAAAGCGGGACCGGGGTTTCAAGTAAACATTTGTCAGTAAAAACACGCTTGGCAATCTCGATTCCGGAAGCCTTGAGTTCTCCCATCACCACAGGCATGAGTTCGTACCCGAACTCCAGGCTCCAGCGGCGGGTGGCGGTCTTTTCGATGACCTGCGCCTTGTCGAGGGCGTCGGCCGTTGCGCTCTTGTAGGCACGGATCAGGCCGGGCACTCCCAGCAGAATCCCTCCGAAATAGCGTACTACCACTACAAGAACATTGCTGAGCCCTTTTGAATCAATCTGGCCCAGGATAGGGCGTCCGGCAGTGCCTGATGGCTCTCCGTCGTCGTTGGCGCGCCAGATTCCCTCCCGGCCGAGCACCGGCCCTTCCGGGCCTTCCTCGATTATATTTATGCGGTAGGAGAAGCAGTGATGCCTTGCTCCGTGGTGTTCCGCGCGCAGGGCATCCACTATGGGCTTGACATCTGATTCTGAGGTGATTGGGTACGCATAGGCGATAAAACGGCTGCCACTGTCTTTGTAGAGGCCTTCGGACGGGGCTGCGATGGTGCTGTATTTATCGCGCGAAACCATGTCCAAAATTAGCAAAAATCTTGTATATTCGCATTGTATTTAGAAATTAGTTAGAAGATGACTTACCGTTACCGCGTCACGCTCGAAGGAATAAAAGGCTTTTTCAGGGTATATCTCGTAAATGCCTCGAACAGTCTGTATACTTTGCATAAGCAGCTCCGTGCCGATCTTGAGTTCCCTCAGGACCAGCAGATACTCTTCAAGGCCTTCGACGAGGCCGGAAACGTTGCCGGGCGCTTCGCGCTGATGCCCCTTCCAGGCAACAAGGCGGTAGACGAGGTCAGTCTCGCCGATACGGTGAAGGCCGGAATCGTCAAGTTCCAGTACTTCTACGACGTCGTTTCCAAGAAGAGTGTGATCGTCACTTTCGAAGGCGAGGAGCCGGGGCGCGAGGTCCAGCTTCCTGAAATCATAGAATCCAAGGGACCCCTGCCCATTGAATTCGAGCACGGTTACGTCGCCTTCGAGGACCTCCCCGACAACCGCAGACGCCTTCCC
>ONFK01000245.1 GCA_900317065.1 uncultured Bacteroidales bacterium | reverse complement strand
CACCCTCGTGATCGGGGACAACACTTTTGCCACTCCTTACTCTTTCCGTCCGCTGGAGCACGGGGCTGATGTGGTGGTGCACTCCGCTACCAAGTTCATCGGCGGTCATGGTTCCACGCTCGGAGGTGTTATCATTGACGGTGGAAAGTTCGACTTCAAGGCCAATGCCGACAAATATCCCACGCTGGCCAAGCCCGATCCCTCCTACCACGGAGCCGTCTTTGCCGACGTAGCCGGTGCTGCAGCCTTCGTCACCCGCATCCGTGCCGTCATTCTCCGTGATACCGGTGCCACCATCGCCCCCATCTCCGCATGGATCCTGCTGCAGAGCCTGGAGACCTTGAGCCTCCGTGTGGAGCGTCACGTTGAGAACACATTGAAGATTGTGGACTATCTCTCCAAGCATCCCAAGGTAGCCAAGGTGAATCATCCTTCACTCCCCGACCATCCTGACCATGCGCTCTATGAGAAACTCTTCCCCAACGGAGCCGGAAGCATCTTCACCTTCGAGATCAAGGGCGGACAGGACGAGGCTTGGCGCTTCATCGACCATCTGCGCATCTTCTCCCTGCTGGCCAATGTGGCTGACGTGAAGAGCCTGGTCATCCATCCCGCCTCTACCACGCATTCACAGATGAGCCCCGAGGAACTGGAGCAGGCCCATATCTATCCCTCAACCATCCGCCTGAGCATCGGTATCGAACATGTAGACGACCTCATCGCCGCACTCGACGAAGCATTCCAGGCTGTCTGAACATTAGAAAGTAATCAATAACAAGAAAAAAAAGAACATAAGGCCCGTTGCCCCCGTATTTGGCCTCCCCCTTTTGGGGGGATATGAGGGGGGCCCCAATTATGGCAATCGCAAAACAACTCACCGAACTGATCGGTAATACTCCACTTTTGGAACTCCAGAAATTCTCAGCCTTCAAAGGTCTTGAGACCCCCATCACCGTCAAGGTGGAATTCTTCAACCCCGGCGGAAGCGTGAAAGACCGCATCGCCCTGGCTATGATTGAAGATGCCGAGAAGAAAGGCATCCTCAAACCCGGAGCCACCATCATCGAGCCCACCAGCGGTAACACCGGCGTAGGACTGGCTCTTGTATCAGCCGTCCGCGGCTATCACCTCATCCTCACCATGCCCGAGACGATGAGCATCGAGCGCCGCAACCTCGTGAAGGCCTATGGTGCCGAAGTACGCCTCACTCCTGGTAAGGACGGAATGTCAGGTGCCATCAAGGCCGCCAACGAACTGCGCGACTCCATTCCCGGCTCTGTCATCCTGCAGCAGTTCGAGAATCCCGCAAATCCCCAGCGCCACTATGAGACCACCGGTCAGGAAATCTGGAATCAGACCGAAGGCAAGATCGACATCTTCGTGGCTGGCGTAGGTACCGGCGGCACCATCTCCGGTGTGGCACGTGCCCTCAAGGAGAAGAATCCCAATGTGAAGGTAGTGGCCGTAGAGCCCGCTTCCTCCGCCGTATTGAGCGGCAACCCGAGCGGTCCTCACAAGATCCAGGGTATCGGTGCCGGATTCGTGCCCAAGACATACGCAGGCGAATACATCGACGAAATCCTGCCCGTAGAGAATGATGCCGCCATCCTTACCGGTCGCCAGCTCGCCCAGCAGGAAGGACTCCTCGTGGGTATCAGCAGCGGAGCAGCCGCCTTTGCCGCCTCCGAGATCGCCAAGCGTCCTGAGAACAAGGGTAAGAAGATTGTGGCCCTCCTGCCCGACACCGGCGAGCGCTACCTCTCCACCGTGCTCTACGCTTTCGACGAGTATCCACTATAAAAACATTCCGTAAACATGGTTTTCTGAAAACGAGGGTGTGCCATCCCAGGCATGCCCTCGTTCTTATTATAAAGATGTATGCAAAATTTGCCGGTCTCTCAGATTAATCGTATCTTTGCAGGCAAATAAAACCGCATCCATGCTAAGAGACTTTGCAGCCATAGATTTCGAGACGGCCAACAACGAGCGCAGCAGCGTTTGTTCCGTTGGCGTTGTCGTCGTGAGGAACGGGGAGATTGCGGAAAAGTTCTATTCCCTCATCCAGCCCGAGCCTAACTACTATACCTATTGGTGCTCGCAGGTCCACGGCCTTTGCCGGGAAGACACCGAGGAAGCCCCCGTCTTTCCCAAGGTATGGGAGCAGATAGAGCCTTTGATTGAAGGCCTCCCCCTGGTAGCCCACAACAGTCCCTTTGACGAAGGATGCCTGAAGGCCGTCTTCCGCGTCTACCAGATGGATTATCCCGACTATCTTTTTTATGACACTTGCCGGGCCTCCCGCAGGGCTATGCCCTATCTGCCTAACCATCAGCTGCATGTCGTAGCGGCCGAATGTGGCTACGACTTAAGGCTTCACCATCATGCCCTTGCCGATGCCGAAGCCTGTGCGTGGATTGCAAGGGAGATCCTGTAACTGTTGGATTATTTGTCTCGAATGTCTGCCATGCTGTCACATTTTTCCGCAACTTGTCAGCATGGCACACGATTTGTTGGATGGAAATCGAGTTCACGAACGACCGGGAAACTCATAATCTCAGGAACTCCCGAACTCATAAACTTGAAATATAAACAAATAAAAAGATACAATTATGGGAAAGATTATTGGTATTGACCTGGGTACAACTAACAGTTGTGTCGCAGTTTTTGAGGGCAACGAGCCCGTAGTGATCGCTAACAGCGAAGGTAAGCGAACCACTCCTTCTGTGGTTGGCTTTGTTAAGGACGGCGAGCGTAAGGTGGGTGATCCCGCTAAGCGTCAGGCC